>JBDSXS010000100.1:0-35406 GCA_039926045.1 Ferruginibacter sp. | reverse complement strand
GTTTGTGGCAGTTCAGTGAATGATTATGAGAACGGCCTGGTAAAAAAACATGAATTTACACGACCGGAAAAAGAGCAGGACAGGATCGATCATATTAAAACAACGGGTGCACAAACCGGCAATGTTTTTTTAGCTTACCGGAATGTAGATGAAATTGATACTGTTATTAATGGATGGAAAAAGCGCAGCCCTGTTTATAATTTTACAGCAGAAGATAATATTCAGCATACCGTTTGGATCGTGAATGATGATGATACGATTGAGAAGATCACAAAACTTTTTAAAGAAAAAGTACCCTGCACTTATATTGCCGATGGCCACCACCGTGCAGCTTCTGCAGCCAAAGTAAGGGCAGCATTTGGCAGTGAAGCACCCGATGGTGCAAATATTTTCTTAACCACATTATTCCCGTCTGACCAGTTGCATATTATGGATTATAACCGTGTGGTAAAAGACCTGAATGGATTTGGGGTTGAGAAATTTTTAGACCGCATCAGCACGTATTTTTCCGTCGAAAAAATAAGCAAAGCTTTTTCACCGGCAGTATTGCATGAATTTGGCATGTATTTAAATGACCAGTGGTATAAGCTAACCGCTAAAGAAAACACGTTTGGTAATGATCCTATTGGGGTGCTTGATATAAGCATTCTTTCCAATAATTTGCTGGACCCTGTTTTGAATATAAGAGACCAGCGTACCGACAAACGGATTGATTTCATAGGCGGTATAAGGGGTTTGCACGAACTGGAGAAAAGAGTTAACAGTGGTGAAATGGCAGTGGCATTCAGCCTGCACCCCGTAAGCATTCAGCAGTTATTTGACATTGCCGACAGTGGAAATGTGATGCCTCCAAAAAGCACCTGGTTCGAACCCAAGCTCAGGGATGGATTACTGACACATTTAATTACTGATGCAGAAACAGCATGATACTGTTAATCTTTAATAGCTAACAACCTTTTACCTCATTTCATTGTACCTTTAATCTGATGAAAAATTTATTTTTAATACTTATTGCGGTTTGTTCTCAAATCATATTGCCGGCACAGGATGCTAAACAAATACTTGAAAATGCAGGAACCTATATGCATAAGGGGGACTATCCCAATGCGATCCTCGTGCTCAACAGGGGCCTTGCTTCTTACCCCAATAACCTGGAGATAGCCAAGGACCTGGGATTGAATTATTATTATTCGAAAGATTATAAAAAGGCAATCGAAGTTTTAAATCCGTTGCTCGACAGGAATGATGTAGATGACCAGTGTTTTCAAATAGCCGGAGATGCTTACTGGGCCATGGAAGATGGTAAGGAAGCTGAAAATACATATAGAAAAGGGGTCAAAAAATTACCAACCAGCGGGGCCTTATATAATGAATTGGGTAAAGTTCTGTGGTACAAAAATGATTATACGGCCATCAAGCAATGGGAGAAAGGAATTGAGAATGATCCCGGGTTTGCCGGTAATTATTATAACGCCAGTAAATACTATTACTTCACCACGGATAAAGTATGGAGCTTGCTGTATGGTGAAATATTTTTAAACATTGATCCAAAGAGTGCCTATTCTCCCGAAATAAAGAACATTTTACTGGAGGGGTATAAAAAATTATTTGCTGATGCCGACCTTGAAAAAAACAATAAAGAGAAAAATAATTTTGCCATCGCTTTTTTAAAAACGATGAATAAACAAAGTTCCCTGGCTTCAGGTGGTATCAACGCCGAGTCTTTGACGATGATCAGGACCCGCTTTATTTTAGAATGGGATGCCAGCTATGCAGCCAAATTTCCATTTAAATTATTTCAACTACACAAACAATATATACAGGAAGGCCTGTTTGATGCATATAACCAATGGGTTTTTGCAACCGCACAGAACCTGCCGGCATACCAAAGCTGGACCACCGCACACAGCAAAGAGTACAACGAACTCAATCGTTTTCTGCAGGACAGAATATTTAAAATACCGGCTGGTCAATACTATCATTAAAGCGTTGCCGCTCACGGATGTGATTATTTTTTATTAACTTGTTGCATAAACTTTACTAATTATGGAAGAGCAACGGGATGAAAAATTATGGCAGCTCGCCAAACGCCGGGCCGATTTTCAAAATAGCCTCATTGGCTTTGTAATTACAACAGGTATTTGCTGGGTTATCTGGTATTTAACCCATGGCCGTTATGAGCACAATACAGGAACACCATGGCCTTTATGGGTTATGCTTGGCCTGGGTATTGGTTTGGTTTTTAAATTTATGAAAGCTTATAAAACCGATAAGGACACGATAGCTGAACGTGAATATGAAAAATTAAAGAATCAAAATAAATAAATTTCGGCTAACCGATGATTGTTATGAACGAGAATTCCAGGATTTTTGATTACATCGATTTCCAGTTAAACAAGTTTCCAAAGGCTGATATGTTTAACGGTAAAGAAAATGGTAAGTGGAGACATTTCAGCACGGCCGAAGTAAAAGAAACAGTTGATAAACTGAGTGCCGGTTTAATGAAGCTGGGCGTTAGCGGAAATGATATGACCATTGAGAACCAGGATAAGATAGCACTTATTTCAAAGAACCGGCCCGAATGGCTGATGCTTGATATGGCCTGCCAGCAAATTGGCGCAGCCATTTGTCCTATCTACCCAACTACCAATGTTAATGAGCTTGAATTTATTTTTAACGACGCTTCCATTAAACATGTATTTATAAGCGGCCAGGAAATTTTAGATAAAGTAAATATCATTAAAGACAAAGTGCCTACATTAATGGATGTGTACAGTTTTGATGATCTGCCGGGTGTCTCTTTCTGGAGAACACTTATCACAGATATTACCGCTGCCGACCTTGAAAAGATGCAGGCAGTAAAAGCAACCATCAGGGCTGAGCATTGCGCCACTATCATTTATACATCGGGCACCACAGGTACACCAAAAGGTGTTATGCTGAGCCACCGCAACATTGTTACCAATGTGATACATTCAAAGAACAGCTTTCCTTTTACAGATGACCTGGATGGAAGGTCGCTTAGCTTTTTACCCCTTAACCATATTTTTGAAAGAATGGTTTCTCTTATTTATATAAGCAGTGGTGCTTCTATATATTATGCCGAGAGTTTAGATACCATTGCCGAAAATTTAAAAGAAGTGAAACCAACATTATTTTCAACCGTGCCGCGGCTGCTTGAAAAGACCTATGAAAAAATAATGGAAAAAGGTGCTGAACTTACCGGCGTAAAAAGAAAATTATTTTACTGGTCGGTAGCACTGGCAAATGAATACGATAACATTAAGCCTAAAAGCCTTTGGTATACCATGCAACTGGCAATAGCCAATAAATTAGTTTTCAGCAAATGGCGTGAGGCATTGGGGGGTAATATAAAACTGATCGTAACGGGTGGCGCAGCATGCCAGACAAGGCTGATCAGGATATTTACGGCAGCCGGAATTCCCATCTATGAAGGATATGGGCCTACAGAGAACAGCCCGGTAATAAGTGTTAACTGCCGCAAAAAAGGCGGCACCAAATTCGGTACGGTAGGATTGCCTATTGAAGGCCAGGAAGTAAAGCTGGAAGCCGATGGCGAAATTTGTGTTAAGGGACCCAGCGTGATGATGGGCTATTATAAAAGACCCGAGCTTACTGCCGAAACCATTATTGATGGCTGGCTGCACACCGGTGATATCGGGGTTTTTGAAGATGGTAAATATTTAAAGATCACAGACCGTAAAAAAGAATTATTTAAAACCAGCGGCGGTAAATATGTGGCACCACAGCCTATCGAAAACAAAATGAAGGAATCTCCTTTTGTAGAACAGATGATGGTGGTTGGTGCCGAACAAAAATTTGTGGGTGCTTTGATCGTTCCATCTGTTATCAATTTAAGAGAATGGATGCTGCACAAAGGAATCCCTTTTACAACTATTGAAGATGCCATTCACAATCCAAAGGTGCTGGACCTGTATAAAGAATTGATCGATTCTTTCAATAAATTTTTTAACCACGTGGAGCAGATCAAAAAATTTGAACTGTTACCCAACGAATGGACCATTGACAGTGGTGAACTTACCCCAACTCTTAAATTAAAACGGAAAGTGATCATGGAGAAATACAAAGCCGCTTTTGACCGGATCTACAATTAAAATAAAAAAACCGGAAGATCAACAAAATTTCTTCGCTGATCTTTCCGGCCAATGTAAACATTCTTAAAAGGTCATCACAGTAATAGGATAGATCCGGTAAGTGAATTCTTTAGTAGTTATAAGTCTTTACACTCTAAAGGTTGATCATAGTATTAAATATTTCAGTGCGATTATTATCAGTTGCCCTTACTCAGGGTAATAGCTAAAGTTTATATCCTTTATCTCAAACAAGATAAAGGATTACAGGAATTGAAAAAGTAGTATAACCAACTACAATATTGTAGTATAAATACTACAATTTGCTGTTTTTAGATAAGATGATGCTCAAGAGCATATTTGGTGAGGTCGGAGTTCGACTTAAGGTCCATCTTTGTCATTACCCGGGCACGGTAAGTACTTACGGTTGTTACACTTAACGAAAGCATTTCGGCAATGTCTGAAACCGATTTACCGTTTGCGATCAGTTTCATTACATCAAATTCCCTGTCGCTCAGTTTTTCATGAGGACTCAGATCTGCATCAGCAGAAAATGTATTCGCCAGTTTTTCTGCAATAGCCTGAGATATATATTTTTTGCCAAGCAGTACTTTCTGCACTGCTTTAACAAGTTCATCGGGAGCCGTGTCTTTACTCAGGTAACCCGAAGCTCCTGCTTTAAGTGCTCTCAGTGCATATTGCTCTTCCGGATGAATACTTAAGATCAATACAGGAAGAGCCGGATAGCTTAGTTTTATCTGTTGCAGTGCGTCCAGTCCGCTTCGTCCCGGCATTGAAAGGTCACTAACAACAACGTCCCATTTTTCAGTCATCACTTTCATGATCAGTTCTTCCGCATCGGCTACTTCTTTAATTACCGCAGTTGGAAATTCATCCAGCAAAATTTGTCTTAGCCCTTTTCGTACTACGGTATGGTCGTCTGCAATTAATATTCGTAACATAAAGTTTATTTTTTAAAATCGTTATTATTAATATATTAAAGGAATAGTGATAACTGTCTTAGATCCTTTACCCGGCACACTTTTAAATTCGTAAGTGCCACCTAACAGTAAGGTGCGCTCTTTTATGCCCAATAATCCGAGCGTTCTTTTATTGTTGATCGTTTCCAGGTTAAAGCCTAAGCCATTATCTGTTATACTGAAATATAAACTGTCACCTCTTTTTTCCAGGGTTGTTGTAACAAAAGTGGCGTTTGCGTGCCGGGCTATATTAGTGAGTAATTCCTGGTAGATCCGGAATATAGCAGTTACAGCCTGGGGGGGTAATAATATATCGCCAACTCTATTAATAAATTCCACATCAATGGCTGATCTTTTTTTGAACTCCTCCCCCTGCCATTCTAAAGCTGCTATAAGGCCAAGGTCGTCAAGAATGCTTGGCCGCAGATTTGTTGCAATTTTCCGCACCGATGTTATTGTTGTATTGATCAGTTCAATACTTTCCTGCATTTTGTTGGATACTTCATTATCTGCAGTGTTTATTTTCCGGCTCAACCAATGCAGATCCATTTTAAGGCCTGTTAGCTGTTGCCCCAGTTCATCATGTATCTCACGGGAAATATTGGTTCTTTCATCTTCCCTGATGCTTTCGAGGTTGCTGGCCAGCTGACGGATATCTTCATACGATTTTTGTAAGAGCTCTTTAGCTTTCTTTCGTTCGGTAATATCAATTATACTTGCCCGTATAAGCATTTTGTTTTCTGAAGGCAGGTGCGCCAGCCAAACCTCGCAAGAGATGGGCTTACCATCTTTATCACAATGCATCCATTCAAAGGATGGCTTCTCCCCTTTAATCGCTTTCTCAATATATTCCCGTGCAGCATCTGAAGAAAGTCTTCCATCCGGTTGACATTGCGGGCTAACGTTCACCGGCCCTATCTTTAAAAGTTCATCTTTTGACATTTTAAAGAGTACAGATGCACTTTCGCTAACACTCACAAACAATTGTTTCTCCACATCAAATACAACAAGGGCTTCAGTTGCGTTTTCAACCAAAGACCTGTAGCGTTCTTCGCTCGCTTTTAAAGCATTGCTGGTTTTTTTCCGTTCAGAAAAATCGAGGCCAACCCCCATAAGACATGCCTCTCCCTCATATTCTATTGCCTGCCCATTAAAATAATAAGAGATCTTTTGTTTGTTCTTTAATAAAAAGTCAATTTCCACTTCATCGGTACCCAGTGCAAAAACATTGGCGATCTTTGCCAACATCAGGGGCTGGTCTGCTTTGTCAAAAAAATCCAAAGGATGCATCTGGCCTATTTCTTCTGCAGTATACCCGGTTACGGTTTCCATATTTTTATTCCATCTCAGAAATTTCCCTCCTTTTTTAACCAGGTAAAATACGCCCGGCAGACTATTGATAACGCTATCTGAAAGTTCTTTCTCCTTTAATATCTGTTGCTTTATCATTTCCCGGTCGGTAATATCATGCATGGCACCAAGTATCCTCACAGGTTTACCGCCAGTATCATATTTAATGTAAGCACGATCATAAAAAGTTTTAAAATTACCATTGGCAGTTTTAAAGCGAAATGTTTCAGACAGGGAATTAACAGCGTGCTCAATCGCATTTCTCATCCTTTGTTCAAGTCCTTCCCGCTCATCCGGGTGGATACGGGAAAAGAACATTTCGAGATCGATCTTTTCTTTTCCGTACTCAAACCCGTAAAGTTTGTACAGTTCTTTATTGCCCCATGTTTCATTTTTAATAAAATCATGATCCCAAACGGCATCGTTGGTTGCCTGTGCTATCAGGTCAAAGCGTTCATTTGATTTATTGATCTCTTCTGTTGCCTTTCTTCTTTCGGTAATATCTCTTATAAAAGCACAAAATGTTTGTTTGCCTTCCTGTTTCATCGGTACTATGGAAAGTTCTATGGGAAATTCCCTGCCTTGCCGGTCAAGTGCGGTTATTTCAAACATCTTGTTCAGAACAGGGCCTTCACCTGTCTGCAGGTAATGTTTCATTCCTTTTTCATGTCGCTCACGGTACTGTTTCGGAATGATCGTTTCAGTTAAAAGTTTGCCATTAATTTCTTCTTCACTCCAGCCAAATATTTTTTCAGCCTGGGGATTCCACAGTGTAATGCTTCCTGCTGCATCGATACATATAATAGCATCAAGTGCCGAATTCATGATCATTTGCCGTGTTGCTTCCTCATTTACCCTAACCTGTTCTGCATTCTTTATTTCCGTAATATTCTTACTGGTTATAACAAACCCAATGGTATTTCCTTCTCTATCATTTAGTAAATTAATACTACTTAGCAGGTTTGCTTTTATTTTTGTTTTTGGGTGTATGAAATTAAACTCTCCTTTCCAGTGCCCTTCGTTAAATACCTGTTTGAATACCTGTTCATTATTTGTACGAGGATATTCAAATGTTATCAGTTCCGGTATTCTTTTTCCTATTGCTTCTGCTGCAGTAAATCCGTATAACTCTTCACAGGCAGTATTCCAGCTTACAATACAACGGTTCATATCCAACGAAGTGATGGCATCTGATACACTTTGTAAAAGCCTGGCCTGGTATCTTAACACCTCTTCACTTTTCTTTCGCTCCGAAATATCCCTGATAAAGCCAATCAAGGTTTGTGAACTGGCCATTTTAGAATTCACTTCAATTTCTAAAACGGTTCCATCTTTTTTTAATAACCCTCTTTCATATAAAAGACTTTTCCCTTCCATTAGTTCTTTAAACCTTAATGGATTTAATACAGAATCCCCTTCAGGCAAAAATTTATACAGGTGTTTGCCCTGCATTTCATCTATGCTGTAACCGCTCATCAGGGCCATACTATCATTCGCTTCCATGATATATCCATCAAGATCGGTAATAACAATACCATCTGATGCCTGCTCAATAAGGGAGCGGTATTTTTCTTCTTTGTCTTTTAATTTTAGGGATGCTTTTTTAATTTCTGTAACATCTTTAAAAAAGATTGTTAAACCGTCTTTTGAAGGATAAATATGATTTTCAAACCATTTTCCCTCCAGGGGATAATACTCTTCCAGGTATTCGTACTGCTGAGTTTCTTTTGCCCGATAATAAGTATGATAAAAAGGCTTGTCAATACTTTCCGGAAATTCGGCCCAAATATTTTTTCCAAGCAGGCTTTCTGGTTTTCGTGTGAATATTTCACCAGCTTTCTCATTAAGGTAATTAAAGTTCCAGTTATTATCCAGCGATACAAATGCATCGGATACCCTTTCAATAAGTGAGCGGTATTTATTTTCACTGCCTTTTAATTCTTTTGTCCGTTCCTTAACAAGCTTGTTTAATTTTTCGGGCCTTTTCAAAATAATAAATACAAATATTCCACCCAGCACAGAGAATAAAAATCCCAATAATGCCAGTATAAAGATCTCGGATCGCCCGCTGCTGTTATCCACCGGCTCTACCGAAAGTTTCCAATCGCCGTCGGGTATATCAACGGAAAAAAAATAATCATCCAGGGGGTGTTTTACATGTGGAATAAAGAATTCCGGTTTTTTTGAATCAGGGTTTATCTTGGAAAGTTGATAATAATACCCATCAGCACCCGACTTGTTTAAACCTGTTGATCTTAATAAAGTTGAAATTTTAATCACCACGGCAGAAAATCCCCAAAATTTCCCATTTCTGAAAACAGGCAACCTTCCTACAATTCCAAAACCACCCTGTTTCAGGTTATAAGGACCCGAAAAAAATAATTCATTTTTTTGGATGGCTTTGAATGCTTCTTTATTCCTGGATGGATCTTTTAAAATATTATACCCGATTACGCTTTCATTTCCTTTTAAAGGAAAAACAAATTTGATCACCCCACCGGGCACTAATTCCAAAATATCAATATTTTTATTGGTCTTTAATATCTGCGAAGCCACCGAATCAAAATTTTTGACCTCGCCGGTATTATCAATAAAAAAAGAAAGTATCCTGGTAGCAGATAAGCTATTTGCCAAAGCTTCCTGGAATTTGTCCTTTGCATTGTTTGCCTTAACAAATGCCTCTTTTTTTTGTTCCTGTTTTATAATAAGGTATCGTTGATAAATAAGAGAGCTTAACAGGCAGGCAAGAATGATAAAAGCCAAAAAGCCAAATATAATATGCCTGTTTAACGCAGCGGTAGATATCCGGCTATTTCCCGGTAAGTAATTTTTTAGCTTTTTCAGTAATAACAAATTTTTTGACATTCTTTGAAACGACTTACATGTAATCAGATATTAGAATGACCAACATAATCACAATAAGTTACAACTAATTTTTTTGATATGAAGTTTGCGATGCATTTCAAAAAGAAAAAAATGCGCTAACACAAAATTAAATGCAATTCGCTAATACTATCGTAGTCGTCTTTCTACAATAGAACGGTGAAACATCCTATAATGCCGGCTATACTTATAACTTCTATTATTCCGTTTAAGCACTGTTAACTGGTATTAAAAAAATAATAACAATTAAACAGTTTCTAAATCCAACCTTATGAAAAAAACAATACTAATTGTTACTGCTTTATTTTGTGCCTTTTTATCTTATGCCCAGATCGGTATAGGAACAACTTCTCCCAACTCTACATTGGATATAAGGGGATCCCTGGCTTTAAACTACCGTTCGTTTAGTTCATCAACAACAGCAACTGCAACAGATAATACCCTCATTTTTACAGGTACCACTGCCGCAACAGTAACATTACCTGATGCAACCACCTGCCCGGGCAGGGTATATGCTATTAAGAACGCAAGCGTTACCAGCCCTCTTCCGGTATTGACCATTGCCACTACTTCGGCACAAACCATTGATGCCACTGTTTCGTGGTTACTGAACGATCCTAAAGAAATGATAACGGTATCAAGTGATGGTACAAACTGGAATATCATTGCATCTGGCCCTATAAAAACCAGGACAAATTTTGTACTTGTACAATCAAGTGCTGATCTTCCAGCGCCAGTTGCAGGAGTTATTACATTATCAGCAGGTACAACTTATGAAGTAAACGGAACGATTGTTATGACCAATAAGATCAACCTGAATGGTTGCTACCTGATAGGGAAAGATGCAAATAATGATAAACTGATCTATACCCCTGGTTCAGGAGAATTATTTACCGGTACAAAAGGAGGAACAATGAAGAACCTCACCCTTGCAGCTATTACAACCGGTTCTAAACTCTTCAATCTTGATATGGGGGCTACTGACAACCTGATCTTCAGAGATAATATTGTTGCCAATTGCAAAGAAGTAGGGCTGGTGAAAGGTGGTTATATTGTTTTCTTCAGTGTTGTACAATATTCGTCTAACATCACCGGGATAACTTATCAGAATAATTCCAATCTTTTCCTTGATAATACAGCCTGGTTTCCTACCAATTCAGGAACATTTGAAAAACTGACCGGTTCATTTGCGGTGATAGAAAAATTGGGGGGGTTCAGTCAGCCAACCAGTGGCTTGTCAGCTGTGGCATTTGATGTTTCGGGTATAACTTCGATCACCGAAGCAGCAAATTTGAGGAATACGGGAATAATTGGAACAGGAACAAGGATCCTGGGTAGCTTCTCAAGCAAATGGGAAGTAGAGGCGCTTGGTATAACTACAGAAAAAGATGATGTGGCAACAGGTAATCTCTATATTACAGCAAGTACAAACACCACTTTTGCAGCCGTTAATACCCCTACAAAAGTATTGGGACCAACAACCGCACTCGACCTTTTCAGGGTCTCTTCACCCGCAAGTAATCGCCTTGTTTATACCGGTACAAAACCCCGCCGCTTTGCTGTTATCGGTTCTGTAAGTGTTACTGCCCAGTCGGCCAATAAATATTTTTCTTTCTACATATACAAGAACGGAGTTCAACTACCCGAATCAGAGCAGGCCATGCGGCTGTCTACAGGTGTTGACAAAGGATCATTAACACTTACCTGCACCGTACAGCTTTCTACTAATGATTATATAGAGATATGGGCCGCCAATACATCTGACGCAAGTAGTATGACCGTTGAAACTTTGAACCTTACCATTAAATAACCGGGCAGCTTTTTCATCTTCATAAAATCTATATGAAAAAAATTATATCGCTATTGCTAACTTGTTTTGTAACAGGTTCATTTGTACATGCCCAGGCGAATCTTCACAATACAGGTATCCTGTTTGTAAACAACAGCATTGATACTTTATACATTAACGGAGATCTTACCAATACTTCCACCGCAGCCCTTAGCAATAATGGCAAAGTGTATGTTAAACAAAACCTGGTCAACGACCAGGCTTCCATGTCTGCAGGCACGGGTACATTATACCTTAATGGAACAGCTGCACAAACAGTAAGCGGTACGCAGGTTTTTAAAACCTATGATCTTTTTACGAATAATGCTGCGGGCATATTACTTAACAACAATCTTAGTGTTGCAGGAACGCATACTTTTTCTTCGGGAATGATCAATACTTCGGCCACACCCAATTACATGATCTATGAAGCGGGTTCATCATACACCGGCAGCGCAGATAACAGGCATGTGATTGGCTGGGTAAAAAAAAGAGGAGCTACAGATTTTATTTTCCCCGTGGGAAATAATTTGTACCAACGAACAATTGCTTTGATCAATTTAACGGCAAGCGGAGAATTTAATGTGAAATATAACAGGGGCCTTACGCCAAATTATACAAGCCGTTTTGATCCATTGGTAATAGTAGACAGTTCTGAGTATTGGACCATCAATAAAATAATCGGTGCGGCAGCAATGGTTGCCATGAACTGGGATAACAGCAAAGTTCCTTTTCCGAATATACAGATGTCCAGTACCCGTGTTGCCAATTACGATGGCAGTGTTTTCTGGAGAAATATTGGCGGTACAGGATCGGGAAGTGCATTAACCACCGGGAATGTTACATCAAACAGTGTATCTGTATTTAATAACAATTTTACTTTTGGAAGTGTATCTTATGTGTTACCCTTAAACATTATCAGTTTTACCGCCCTGCGTATGACAGGCTATACCAGGCTTAACTGGACGATCGGGAATGAAATGAATGTTGATCGCTATGAACTTCAGCGCAGTGATGATGGTACAAATTTTTATACCATTGCAGTACGATCTGCCTATAACAGGAACGGCACTGAATTGTACAGCTACGATGACAGCAGGATCTTACCCGGAACTGTATTCTATCGCTTAAAAATAAACAAGACAGGTAACCAGGTTACTTATTCATACCTCCTTGTGGTTAGGGAAAATAACAGCAATAAGAATTTTTATGTGATAACAAATCCTGTTAGCAGCAGTATTGAAATATATGCTGATGCAGCTGTTAAAGGAGTATATAATTATACCATTGCCAATACCGATGGACAGGTGATGCAGTCTGGCATACTGGAAATTAAATTTGCAGGTGTACAATCAATAAAATTGAATCCTGTTTTTGTGCCGGGTGCTTACATACTGAACGTAAAGAATGAAACAAATAAATTGCAAAAGACGATCATTAAAAAATAAGAACTGACTTATTTTAAAAAGCTGTCAGGCTGAGCCTGTTGAAGCCGGTGTTTTCCCGCTTTTAATCCGCCTTCGACAGGTTCAGGCTGACAATTTCCTATTTAGCGAAACTGATAATCTACCCCCGATACCTGTGTCAGCAACGTTTTGGGAGCATCTAAAATTTTAGCATTTTCAGGTGGCGTAGGTGTAACAGGTGAATGGATTGCCAGGTATTCTTTCATTACAACATGTAATGTATAACCCGTGTTTTTTGCGTTCGTTACATTTTTCATCCTGCAAAGCATATCAGGTGGATCTCCATCCCTTTCGCAGGCACAAATGCTGTAAGTTCTTTTTAAATCAAGTGGCGCACCGGCAACCGTAACCTGTTGTACCCGTTTTCCTTTTCCTGCAAAAGCATTAAAGGACATTTTCATTCCTTTAAATTTTATTACCCAGCCGCCAAGTCGTTCAACTGCATCTTTTGCAAATACATTATGCAATTCAGCTTCCAGCCAATCCCGGATCTGTTTACCCGTTACTCTCCCGGTTCTTACTGTACTGTCAACCGGCAGCATATCAAAAATAAACCCGTCGGTAATGGGAATATTACCCGTATGGTCAGGCGTGGTGCGTGGTGGACAAAAACGAAAACCATTTGATAAAACAATATCCACTTCAGTGATCTTCCATTTCAATGCATCCAGTATCATGGTATCGATAGTGTTTTCTACAACAAAATACCTGTACAACGGGATAGTACTGTAGCCTGCTATTTTATAAATGTCATCGGCAAAAGGTTTTTCATTCTTTTTAATTAAGGCTTCCATCTCTTTTGATGGTTCAATATTACCTGCATCTATTTCCACCAGTTCATATTCATCTTTTATAACCTTACCATTTTGTATAGTAAGGTTGAGCTTACCCACAAAGGAACCGAAAGCGCCCGGTTCCACTACTTTACTGTATTTGCATTGAATGGGTGTCCTCACCCTTTCATGTGTATCGCCGCCGAGTATATAATCAACGCCCCTGCATGCCGCCTGGTTGGCCAAATGAATTTGTTGCGACAGTCCTAAATGCGCTGCTATTAACACATACGCACATTGTTCCTGGTTACGCAACACATCAATATAATGTGGCAGATTCTCTTCAGGCTTTGTATAAATTATTCCTTTGCTGTAATTGGGTGATTGCCTGATCGGCACAAGCGGATCGGTATAGCCGATGAAACCGATCTTTATACCTTTGATATTCCAGATATAATAGGGAGGAAAGATCAGGTCGCCTTTTTTATTATTGCCCAGGTCATGATACATATTGGCACAAACTTTTGGTGCCTGTAAAGAACCCAATAAGGTCTGCATTGCTTTTTTATAGTAGATCACTTCCCAGTTGCCGGGTAAATAAAGATCGTAGCGCAATGCATTTAATATGGGCACCATGGCCTGCCCCGTTGTTTTTACAGATAATTCACTGCCCTGGAACATATCACCCGTATCAATCAAAAAAGTATCAGGGTTATTTTTTCTTTCCTGCTGCAGATAAGTTGCCAGGTGTGCATAGCCACCGGTTTTACGAAATACAGCTTTATCGTTTTCCCAGAATAATTCGTCATGCGGATGAACCTGGCAATGTACATCGGTGGTTTGTAAAATAGAAATGGTAAACACTGCATCAGCAGCAGGTGTTTCATGTTGATCGTCTTTTTCTATTGTTTTCGCTATTGAAAGAATGGGTGAAGAAGCCAGCAATCCTGCACCTCCCAGGGTGCCTAGTTTTTTTAAGAAATCTCTTCGTTGGTTCTTCATGTAGCAATTCTATTTTTTTGCTGATGCTGTTTTTTTGGCTGTTTCTTCTTTTTTCTTTTGTTCTTCTGCGATGGGTTTAAAAGGTCCGAGCTTGTGTTGCTTTTCAGAAAAATTATCTGCGTAGGGACCAAAAGGGAGATCAACAGGTTTTTTTGAAATATCGGGCCAGTCTTTAGGTGTATCAATATGAGGCCTTGCCTGTGAAGCAACAAATGCTGCAACGTCCCATGCTTCTTCATCTGTAAGTTGTGGGTATTGATAAGTTGTTCCCTGTGGCATATTATACTTTACATATTTTGCAAAATTGCTGACACGGTATAGGCCAGCACCCACATTAAAGCTATTGTTTCCCCATAAAGCAGGATAAGTATATTCAGATGAGTCGGCATTAAAGACCCCGCTACCATTTGGCTGGTGGCAGCTTTGGCATTTGGCGGTATAAACAGCGGCTCCATTTATAGCATCAGCTGCACGGTCAAGATATGCAAGGTCTTTAAACCCGGATCCTTCAGCTTTTTTCCCTTTCGCTACATTTGATCCGATGAATTTAATATACGCTTCAATGGCCAGCATCTCTTTACTTGTTGTATCTAATGCTTTACCGTTCAGGCTGCGCTCCATACAATCATTAACGCGTTTATAAATATTTTCGATACTTCCGCTCCTTGCCCTGAACTTTGGATACAATGAAGCAACAGAACCATAATTATTTCCAAAGACTGCAGTGCCTGCCTGCAAATGACAATTCTGGCAATTCATGCCATTACTGATCTGCATGACCGATCCTTTGGGACCGAGATATTTGGAAGTATGTGCAATTAATTCTTTGCCATAGCTTACCTGTTCTTTTAGTTTTGCATCTGTTATGGTATTGATATCAGGCGCTATCCAGTAATTAACCGTATCTTTTATCTCTGCGATCTTTTCTTTTGTTTTACCTGAGTGGTCATAATAAAAAATTACAGGCAATAATATTAATGCAAGCACAAGCACTGCAATAACAACAAGCAGTTTATTAATGACTGCAACAAGCTTGTCTTTTATTTTATCTTCGGGGGAATTCAGCATACATACTTATTTAAATAATTAATGCGGAAGTTTTTCCCTGACATAACCATATACCCAGGTACCTGCAATAGCACTCAGCAAAGTTATAACGATCACATAAGCACCTGAACCTATCTGTGCATATAAAGGTCCGGGGCAGGCACCTGTAATTGCCCAACCCAAACCAAACAACAGCCCGCCATATATTTGTCCCTTATTAAATGTTTTGGGATGAAATGTTATGGCTTCACCATAAATGGTTTTCACTTTAAATTTTTTAATAAGCCAGACTGAAATGATCCCGACAACCACCGCACTTCCAATTACGCCATACATGTGAAAAGATTGCAGCCGAAACATTTCCTGTATGCGGAACCAGCTGATGATCTCTGCTTTTACAAAAACAATTCCAAAAGCCAAGCCAACGATCATGTATTTAATATTGTGATACCACTTGTGCGTTAACTCACTTTCATTTACGCACATGGTATCTAATGAACGAACTTCAAAGTCTGTATTTTTTTCTGTTACGGTTTGCATGTTGTTTCTTTTAAAGCGCAAGAATAAATGGAAGTATGAGGTTAGCCATGATAAAACCGCCGATCATAAAGCAACAGGTAGCTACCAGGGATGGCCATTGTAAAGTTGAAAGCCCCATGATGGAATGACCGCTGGTGCAGCCACCTGCATACCTGGTTCCAAAGCCCACCATGAATCCGCCAACAACGATCATGATAATACCCTTTATCGTTAAAAGGCTTTGCCAGTTAAATAACTGAATGGGCATCAGCTGCGAATAATCTGTTATGCCATAACCTGCAAGGTCTGTTGCCAGTTTAGCATTCACCTGAACAGGATCGGGGTTGGCAAGTAAATTTGCTGCTATGAGTGCACCAAAAAAAATACCGGTAACAAAAAATAAATTCCAGGCTTCTTTCTTCCAGTCGTATTTAAAGAATTTGATGTTGGAGGGGATACAGGCTGCACAAATATGGCGCAGCGAGGAGCTGATACCAAAAGCTTTATTGCCAAGGATCAGCAATGCCGGAACTGTTAACCCGATCAACGGGCCCGCCACATACCAGGGCCAGGGTTGTTTGATCCATTCGAGAATGCTCATAACGCTTTATTGGTTTTAAAAGAAAAGGTTGCCCACTTATTTAAAGTTGGCAACCCATCAAAGTAACGAATTTATTTTACAAATTGGTTAAGATTATTCCACGTATTCCTTATGCACCAGGTAATATAAATAGTATTCAGCAGTGACCTGGCCGGCTATTTTTTTACCAGGTTTATGAAAAGCTCAGAATCTTTTCTTTTGCTGAAGGAATTATAGCAAGGCTCAAATGTTTTAAAAACAAAATCCTTTTCAAACATGGGGGCATATTCTTCCCGGCTTCCGCCAAACGGAGGGCCCTGTTCTTCAAACCGGCGATTGAACAAAACTCCAACCAGTTTACCATCCGGCGCCAGCAACCCGGGCATTTTAGCCACATATTTTTTCCGTAAAGAAGGATCAATGGCACAGAAAAATGTTTGTTCCAATACCATGTCATATTCGCCCTCGTGCTCAAAAAAATCACCAAGAATTATTTTAATATGCTGATCGTTTTTATATTTTTCTTTTAGCTGGGATACTAAAGTTGGGGCAATATCTATAACTGTGATATTTGTAAATCCGAGTTTTAAAAGATAATCAGCTTCATGTGTGTTTCCACAACCCGGGATAAGGATCCGTAGATCTTTATCTGGAAGCTGGTCGATATAATTTTTTAAAGGTGGAGACACTTCTCCAAGGTCCCAGACCGCTGTACCTGAATCATACCGGTTGCTCCAGTAATTATCATCCAAAGGGAAAGCATTAATTTCTCCGTCATTTGTATCCCCTGCCGGGATATTTTCATGCGACATATTAATTAGGTTAGTTAAAAAACAGTTCTTTAATAATAATATAAACACCCATGACCAACACAAACCATCCAAAAGTTTTTTTAAGTTTTTCTCCCGGGATTTTTTTGGCCAAAGCGCCGCCAATAAATACACCAGCTATGGCAATGAAAGAAACAGTCAGCAAAAACTTCCAGTCGATAAGTACATGCCCCAGATCGCCGGTAAAACCGATCAGCGAGTTAAGGGCGATGATGAGCAATGAGGTACCGACTGCTTTTTTCATCCGCATTTTTAAAATAAGTACCAATGCCGGTATGATCAAAAACCCGCCGCCTGCTCCTAAAAATCCTGTAGCCAGTCCGATCAGCACACCATACAATAATAATCTTGCCGTATCGCCAGGTGATGTTGTTGAACCAACCTGTACAACTTCCTTTCTTCTTTTGATCATAGCTATAGAAGCCGTAAGCATTAATATGGCAAACAAGATCATAGTGGCCATATCATGCTTAACCTGGAAACTGCCGATACTGAATAGTACATCGGGAATCATGGGCATGATCAGCTTCCTGGTTATAAAAACAGTTGTGATAGATGTTAAGCCAAAAAGCAATGCCGTTCTTATACTTACCAGTCCTTTGCGGTAATTATTAAAAGCTCCCAGCAGTGAAGTGGAACCCACAACAAACAACGAATAGGAAGTAGCCAGGACCGGGTTGATGGTAAAAATATAAACCAGTATCGGCACCATTAAAATTGAACCACCCCCGCCGATCAGGCCAAGTGAAATACCAACAAGCGCTGCCAGAAAATATCCCAGTACGTCCATTACCAGTTTTTTGCAGTTACAAAGATGTGGTTAATAAAACAAAACAGCTTTAGAATAATTGGTTCCAAAAATATGTTCATTTAAATGGTAAGCTTGCGGGATTTTTTAAAATCACCTGATCAGCATTATGCTCTCTTTTATAACTACCTCTCCACACAATGTGTTTGCTTTAATAAAATATACATAGCTGCCCGGACTGGCAGGTTTTCCTTTATAATTGCCGTCCCAGCATTCATCAGCATTATGGGTATGAAAAACAATATTGCCATAACGGTTGAAAATAATAAAATCCAGGTTCTTAACATCACGGTAATACCGTATCCCAAAACAATCATTAAGGCCATCATTATTGGGTGTAAAGCTGTTTGGTAATATTATACCATGGTTTTTAAAATTCGCAACAACTGTAATACTATCTGTTCCAATACAAATGGAACTATCTCGTCCATTAACATAATAAGTTGTTGTTACTGCAGGATTGGCCAGCGGGTCTGCAATGCTATCGTTGCTGAGCGCATATGACGGGATCCAGGTATAACTTGCTGCTCCGCTTGCACGTAACTGTGCAAATGGCTTGTTACAATTCAGGTCATTACTTTTTGTTGCTTTCACTGTTGGTGCAGGAAGAACTAAAACATCAACTACAAAACTGCTGTCATTCTTACAAATATTATCAGTGACCTTTAAAGTATAGGCAATGGTAAAGGGTGGATTGGCAACAGGATTAATAATAGCCGCATTACTTAAATACGAAGACGGGCTCCATGTATATTGAAACGTATTACCATTATTCCCGTTTAATTGTACGGAAGTTCCTTTACAAATAGTTTTGCTTTCCGGAGCAATAAATGTTACCCTGTTTCTAACAGATATATTGATCGTATCCTTTGCCGAACATCCATTTATATCTATACCTGTAACAAATAAAGTGTGAGAGCCTGTATCAATATACTGTGGATTGGCAATGGTTGAATCGTTCACGTAAATTCCAGGGCTCCAGTTATAATTTACTGCTCCATTAGTTGTTAGTACCAACAGGCCATTCTTACATATAGTAGTGTCGGCCAAAGTTTTTACAAGCGGATTTTTATTGACCGTAATGGTAACAGAATCCACGGCACTGCATCCTGTTCCGTTTGAAACAGTAAGATAAAATTTAGTTGTTGTGTTGATTGTTGCTGTTGGATTTTGTAATGTATTATTATTAAGCACTGCAGCCGGAGTCCAGGAATAGTTACCCGTACCGTTCCCGTTCAATACAATTGAAATTTGACCGTCGGCACAAAAAGAAGAATCAGTACCGGCATCAGCAAGCATAGGCCCGGTTGTATTTATGGAGGTAATAATGCTGTCTTTACATCCGTTTATATCTGTAACAATTAATTTTACAGTATAGTTACCAACTGCATTATAATTGTGAATTGGATTTTGAGTGTTGGCCGTACCACCATCACCAAATGTCCATTGCCAGGAAGAAACAGGATAGGTATTTGTATATCCCAATCCATTAAACTGGATATTATTGCAATAGTTTGCACTATCCTTTATCCTTACCGAATCAATATTAGGTGTAAATAAAATGGTATCATAAGGTATAACCCAATCAAAAAAATTTATCCCCGGTGCACCTGCTGTTGCTCCCCATGGATTATTTGCATCCTGGAATATCACACCATTAACACCGCCATTAGGTATATAAGTAATATTCGCGGGCAAAGTATTTCCTGTATTAAATAAAACTCCCCCTCCTCCTCCTCCTCCCGGACCTGCACGACCACCCGGCACAATCGTTCCATACATACTTGCACCCTTGCCTCCCTTGGCTTCAATGTTGAGAGGAGTAATAACACTTGCTGCACTTAATAATATTGTTCCCCCGGCACCTCCACCCGAATTACCATCATTGCAGTTGGTAGAATTACAATATAAACCATCTTCTCCATCAGCAAGTACCCGCTCTCCATACAGGTCCAGAACATCGGTTATAATGATGATGATGCCACCACCGGCACCTCCTGTAGGTGCAAATTGATCAGCATTATCAACATCCCCGGCACCGCCTCCGCTTCCCATAAAAATTTTATTAATTGCAGGGCTGTATTGAAGACTTTTACCACCCACACCGCCATTATCAAATGGAATTGCATTGCAACTATCCGATTGATACCCTCCATGACCACCGACGCCCCCATTACCGCCACCGCCGCCACCACTGTTATGACTGCTACCGCCGCCACCACCGCCGGCAAAACTGCTTTTTCCTTTGGTCATATTTTGAGAAATGCTGCCAATGCTTTCGCCCTTATTGGCTGCAAACTGGCTACTGGCCGGGTAATAATAATTGTTTTGATTGCATGAAGGTGAACCGGAAGCATTATAACCTGTGCCTCCCCTGAATCCCCTTCTACTTGCATCAATCTCTCCGGCAGCTGTTACGCTGAGCGTTGCATATACACACACTATACCACCTGTGGCTCCATCCCATGTAAGAGGTACTAAACCTCCACTAAAGTATCCGTCTTTATATTTAGGCACCCTCACCAATTGTACAACTCCATCGGGTATATCATAATCACGGGTAAGCTTATTTAAAAACGTTAACGCATTACCTGATTTTGCGCTGATGAAATTAAATTCGTAATTACCGGCATTCCCATAATCCAGTATAGTTCCAAATGCAGGCGTATTGCTGGTATCTATTACAGCCCCTTTCATCTGGATCATTAATACGGTATCGCCCGGGTTGAATTCCGTGGCATCGGAAACTGTAATTGTATTTGTGCAGATATCAAATGCCAGGACTGCAGCATACCTGTTTATGGTTTCAGGAGGATCATGTTGCGGTTTATTAACCACAGGTTTATGTATAGGAAAAATATTGCCGGGTTTTACCTGGCTGATACAATGATTTGAAATCAGCAACAATAAAAACAAGAGTTTTTTCATGATAACTGTTAAAGTTAATAATTATTTCCTTGATTTATGCCAAAGGTACTTTTAGCCCTGTGTTTAATAAGTAAAGATTCCACCTGCCTCAAGCCCATATTGCTATTTTACTTTACTACCTACAGGAAAAGTTACCCCCAGATTTAATATCATTTCATAAGTACCGAAAGCATGTTTGGCAGTGCCTTCAAACACTTTAAGATTACTATAACGGGCATAGTCCAGTTTATTACAGTATTCAAGATACACGGCATTAAAAAAAGTACAGCGCAAGGAGGCTTCTGCTCCAACATTCCAGCCACCCAGTTGAAAACCTTTGTTATTGTTTTGTCCAAAAAAGGAATTTTCTACATGCGGTATTACAGGCCCTATCCCGGCTTTGCCTAAAAAATCAACTTTAATATTTCTGGCTCTATACCACCGCCATCTTTTTACAATATTAAACAGAAGGAAGTTTGCTCCGTTATTGAGATAATAATAAAACCCGTTATCGACATTAAAATTTACAGCGGTATCAACATATTGCCCACTTCTTATGCCTGTTACCTGAGCTATCTGATCAGAAAAAATAAATTTAGTATGGTCAAAATTAATTTCTACAGCCAACCCTTTTTTACGGTTGATGAATAAACCCAGCCGGTAATTATATTGGGGTATGCTGATGGCTTTAGTAAACAGGCCATCATCCCAGCCACGGTTATCGTGGCCCTTAATATTCCTGAATTGATAATTATTACCGAGTGATGGTTGATTTATTTTAACATTACTGCGGGTGTACCATTCGGTATTATATCCCCAGGAAAAATAAAATTCTTTTTTTCTTTCTTTCTTTTTTGTTTGGGCCTGAGTTTGAAATGTCATATTTGCCGAAAAAAGCATTAAAAAAGTAAACGCTAGTTTTGTAGCCATTTTGTAATTTAATTAATAAGTTCATTGAAATGCATCCTTCTCCTGTTCTGCAACGTACTTCTGTAAAGCCTTTTTCCCAAACTGTTTAAACACAACCGGTGTTACAATCATATCTAACAAAGTAGAGCTGATTAAGCCGCCGAGAATAACTGTTGCAACAGGATATAATATTTCTTTACCCGGTGCAGATGCATCTAAGGTTAATGGTATTAATGCCAATGCAGCAACCAAGGCAGTCATTAATACCGGAACCAATCTTTCTAACGACCCACGGATAATCATTTTGTCGCCAAAGGTTTCTCCTTCATGTTGTACTAAATGAATGTAATGGCTAATCATCATTATACCATTGCGGCTGGCAATACCGGTAAGTGTGATGAAGCCGACTAAAGTAGCAATAGAAAAAGTGCCGCCTGTTAACAAAACAGCTATCACACTTCCGATTAATGCCAATGGGATATTGAGCATAATTTGAAATACAATTCTTGAGGATTTAAAATGACTGAACAGTACTAAGAAGATGCCCAGGAAAGAAAAGATACTTAAAATACCAATGAGTTTAGAAGCTGACTGCTGGCTTTCAAACTGGCCGCCCCATTGTAAAAAATATCCCTGTGGTAATTTTAAATTAGCATTTACTTTTTGCTGCATTTCTTTTACAGTTGTTCCTAAATCCCTGCCTTGCACATTGCAGCTTATCACAATTCTTCGCAAAGTATTTTCGTGATAAATTGTGTTGATGCCATTTTCAAATTCTATTTTGGCAATTTGCTGCAACGGAATTAATGAGCCATTGGGTAAAGAAATTTGTGTGTTGCCGATAGCATCCAAATCCTGCCTGGCACTATCGGTGGTGCGTAATAAAATATCAAAACTTTTTTGCCCATCTAATATCTGGCTGCTTACTTTTCCGTTGTAAAATATCTCAATATCCTCTGCCACTTTACCCACCTGCAAGCCATAACGCTGTACCGCTTGCCGGTCTATTTTTATTATTAGCTGCGGTACTAAAACTTGCTTTTCAATTTGTAAGTCAACGACGCCGGGAATACTACTTACCATTTCTTTTAACTGTGCGGCACTGCTTCTCAATTCAGTAAGGTCGTTACCAAATATTTTCATGGCTACCTGTGCTCTTACACCAGAAAGCAGGTGATCTAACCGATGAGAAATAGGCTGGCCAATATTTACTGTAACTCCTTTTAATACATCCAGCTTCTCTCTGATTTGGGCCAATACTACATCTCGTTTTTTCACAAAATCGGGCTTCAGGGCCACTTCAATTTCGGAGTTGCTGGGCGGCTCTGCATGTTCATCTAATTCTGCCCTTCCTGTTCTTCGTGCAGTTAATAAAACGCCATCTACTTTTAAAATTTGTTGTTCGGCGATGGTGCCAATTTTATTTGCTTCTTCTAAAGATGTGCTTGCAGGGGTAGATAAATTAATGGTAAAGCTCCCTTCATTGAAAGGAGGCAAAAATTCTGTACCAAAAAATGGCACAATACTGATGGCTGCAATGATTACCCCTATCGCAATTCCAATAATAAGTTTAGGTTTTTTTAATCCCCAGTGCAACATTTTTATATCCTGCTTCTTTAGCCATTTTACAAGGCTGCTATCGTCATGCGAAGATGCCAGTAAGGCTTCTTCTTCCAGGTTTTTTGCTTTTGGTTTATGTGCTTCAGCTTCTTCAAATGTATCAATATGGTTTTTATTTTTCTTCCAGAAAAGAAGGTTAACATGGTTCAGGTATTTCTTTTTCCCAAGTAAATAGCTGCACAAAGCAGGTGTAACGGTTAATGAAACTGCCAGTGATGCAATAATGGAAGTAATGTAGGCTATACCCAACGGTGCAAATATTTTTCCTTCTATGCCTTGCAGATAAAATAGCGGTATAAATACCAATACTACAATAATGGTGGCATACACAATGGAATTTCTTACTTCACTGCTGGCTTCATATATCACTTTCGTAAGTGGTCTTGGGTTTGGACTTAGCCAGTTCTCTTTTAATCGTCTAAATACATTCTCCACATCTACAATGGCATCATCTACCAACTCCCCAATGGCTATCGCCAATCCTCCCAGTGTTAAAGTATTAATTGAAATACCGAACATTTTAAAAACAATTGCAGTAATAATAAGTGAGAGGGGAATTGCTGTAAGCGTAATAATAGTCGTTCTGAAATTAAGCAGGAACAAAAATAAAATAATCACTACTAAAATAAAACCATCTCTTAGTGCATCTTCTACATTGGTTAATGAGTTAACAATAAAATTCTTTTGCTGAAAAACATCGGTATTAATTTTTACATCTTTAGGTATAGATTTTTTTATATCTTCTATTGCCTTAATAATTTCGGCTGTTAAAGAAATTGTGTTTGCACCCGGTTGCTTTTCAATACTTAAAATAACTGCAGGCTTACCGTTTAGTGAACCATCGCCCCGTTTAATTGGGCCACCAAATTTTAAGTCGGCTACCTGTTTTAATAATACCGGTGCATTGCCTTTATCTGTTACAACCGTATTGGATAAATCTTCCAATGTGTTAGCCCTTGCAATATTTCTAATCAACACTTCTGTTCCTTTTTTATCATCTACAAAACCACCGGTTGTATTAATGTTGCTAAGTTGCAAGGCATTATCAATATCATTTATGGAAACATTGAACTGGCGCATTTTTTCGGGACTTATAAGCACCTGGTATTGTAATCGTTCTCCACCAATAGGCACTACCTGGCTGATGCCTTTAATACTCATCAATCTTCTGCGAATGGTAAAATCGCTGAGTGTCCGTATGTCTGCTGCCGAAGTGGAATCTGCTGTTACTGCTATCATCATAAACTGTCCCATTACAGAACTGATAGGCCCCATTACCGGCACAATTTTATTGGGCAGCAGAACTGTTTGTAATTTTTCTGCCGTTAACTGCCTTGCCCGATAAACATCTGTACTCCATTCGAACTCTACAAATACCAATCCCAAACCCGGGCTGGCAACGGAACGTACTACTTCTACACCCGGTGCCCCATTCAATGATGTTTCAACCGGCAGCGTTACCTGTGCTTCAATTTCTTCAGGAGCCATACCATTGGCTTCCAAAAAAATAGTTACCCTCGGCCTGTTTAAATCGGGCAGTACATCAACCGGTAAATTGATTAAAGTAATAACACCATACACCATTATCAATGCAGCAGTAGCTACTACAAACAAACGGTTGCGAAGAGAGAATTGAATGAGTTTGTTCAGCATTTTTATTTTTTTATATTGGTCTTGGCAAAATAATCATAGTTGTGAAGGAGAAAAATATTTGAAAGTTTTTCTCCTTCACAACCAGCCTTATTGTAAAAATTATTGGTTAGCAGATAGCCATTGTGAAAATTCTTTGATTTCTTTTTCCTGATCAGTTATTATTTGTTTTGCCATTGTTTTAAGTGCTTCGTCTTTACCATCGCCCAGTTCGCCTTTGGCCATTTCAATAGCACCTTCGTGATGCACCTTCATCATCATAGCAAAATCCTTATCTACGTTACCAGTCATTTTCATGGCGGTCATTTTTGCTGACATATTATTCATGGACTCCATTAATTCAGGATGATCGCCTTTAATAGCATTTTCTTTATGAGTGGCTAATATTGCCTTGAACTTTTGTATTTCGGCCGTTTGAGAAGTGATGATATTTTGTGCCATTTTTTTCAGGGTTTGGTCTGACCCTGATTTCAGTTCTATATTTGCCATATTAATAGCACCTTGGTGGTGTTCAATCATCATAGCTGCAAACTCGGCATCAAAATCACCATTCATTTTTACTGCTTTCATTTTATCCATGGATGCGTTCATGGAATTCATCATTTCATTGTTCATATCCATTTTACCATCCATCTTGGCATCTGAATGATTGTCCATTTTCATTGTTGTGTCAGTTTCCATTTTTGTTTCTGTGGCTGATTTGTTATCGTTATTACAAGCGGGTAACATAAATAAGCCGGCTATTGCAACGGCGGGAATTAAAATTTTCATGATTGTTATTTTTAAATGATTAATAATTATTGAAAAATTTATACTGTTTAATTCAGGAATATTTTTTATTTTTTTGTATTGATATTCAAACCGGTTTTAAATTATTTACTATCCAGCTCTTTTATTTTGGCTTTCATAAAATTTATTTCTTTTTGTTGCGATGAAATAATATCGTCGGCTAATTTTATTATTTCAGGGTCAGTTATTTTTGCCTCTTTAACCATAAGAATTGCTGCAGCATGATGTGGTATCATTGATTTTAAAAACTGCTTATCGCCTACAGTAGTTTGGTATCTTATAAAAAGAAAACAAGCTGCCAAAGCAACAGCACTTATTGTAATAATGATTCCATTCATTTTTTTATTTTTATACATGCTGCTCATCAAAATCATTTCAATAATAATCATGGGGGCCGTCATAAGACCGGCCATGTAAAACTGATTGACGTTTATAATCACATTTTCGAATTTGTCAACCATAGAATACATGAGAATAAACATCGCTATAAAAGAGATGATTACCATCCATGCTAATTTTTGATATTGTTTTCCGGACATTGAATCCGATTTTACAGTGCTGTGCATTTCACCAGCGTTTTGCATTTCCATTGTTTTTAATTTTTATAGTTAAAAAATCAATTTTTCACCTTCAACATACTTGCATTAATTGCAACCACCACCGTACTCACTGTCATCAGTGCCGCACCTGCGGCAGGGCTTAAAAGGATTCCCTGATTGTATAATACACCGGCTGCCAGTGGTAATGCAATAACATTATAACCGGTTGCCCAAATTAAATTCTGTATCATCTTGCGATAAGTGGCTTTACCAAATTGTATCAGAGAGACTACATCTTTTGGATTACTGTTTACCAAAACAATCCCTGCGGTTTCTGCTGCAATATCACTGCCGCTTCCAACAGCAATGCCCACATCTGCAATTGCCAAAGCCGGGGCATCATTAACGCCATCACCCGTCATGGCAACAAATTCTCCTTTGCTTTGCAGGTCTTTTATTTTTTCTAATTTTTGATGTGGCAATACTTCAGCAATAAAACTATCCATGCCCAATGTTTTACTTACACTTGCTGCTACTTTACTGTTATCACCCGTTAATAAAATTGATTTGATATTTTCTTTTTTTAAGGTAGCGATTGCTTCTGCAGATTCGGGACGGATTTCATCAGACAAAGCAATATATCCTGCCAATACATTATTGATGATTACAAACACAACGGTTTCTGTATCGTTGGCTGTAAATCCATCGGGAACAACAATATTGTTTTCTTTTAAATACCCCGGACTTACCACCAATATTTTTTTCCCTTCCACCGTTGCCTCTACCCCTTTGCCGGTAATGGCATTAAAGTTTTCTGTTGCCGGTATTGAAATGGATAAATCTTTTACTTTTTGCAGGATACCTGTAGCAATCGGGTGTTCAGATTTTTGTTCTAATGCAGATGCCAGGCGAAGTAATTCATTTTCACTGAAGTCTTTTTGTAAAGAAATAATTTTTGACACTTCAAACTTGCCAACTGTCAGTGTTCCTGTTTTATCAAATACAATGGTGGTTATTTTTCTTGCATTTTCAAAAGCGGTCCTGTTTTTTATAAGTAAACCATGCTTTGCAGAAAGTGCGGTGGATTTTGCAACAACCAAGGGCACGGCTAACCCTAAAGCATGAGGACAACAAATAACAATTACTGTAACCATCCTTTCCATTGCAAATGCCAGCGATTGACCTGTGAGATACCAGTATAGAAAAGTAGCAATACCGGCAACCAATGCAATAATGGTTAGCCATTTTGCTGCGGTATCTGCCAGCAGTTGTGTTTTTGATTTTGATTTTTGTGCATCATCCACCAGTTTTATCACCTGCGATAAATAAGAATCTTTTGCAGCATGGGATACGGTAACTTTTATAGAACCATTTCCATTAATTGCACCCGCAATTACTTTATCACCTTTTATTTTTTGTACGGGTTTGCTTTCGCCTGTGAGCATACTTTCATTCAGATAACTTTCGCCATCGGCAATAATGCCGTCGGCTGCAACTTTTTCGCCGGGCTTTACTAAAATGATATCTCCTTCTAATAATGAATCTGTTTTTACATCTTCCACTTTATCGCCTGTTACTTTATGTGCACCAGCAGGCATCAACTGCACTAATAATTCCAATTCTCTTGATGCACCGGCAACAGATTTCATTTCTATCCAATGCCCCAGAAGCATAATGAGAATAAGAGTTGCCAGTTCCCAAAAAAAATCCATGCCCTGCAAACCAAATACAATGGCAACACTGTAGATGTAGGCAACACTGATGGCAAAGCCAATCAAAAACATCATGCCCGGGTTCTTTGCTTTTGCTTCATCCACCAATCCTTTTAAGAATGGCCAGCCGCCATAAAAAAATACAACTGTTGATAAAGCAAGCAATACATATTGAGAGCCGGTAAAGCTGATATTTATTTTCAGCCATTGCTGTATCATTTGAGATAACAGCATTATGGGGATGGTTAAAACTAATACAACATAAAATCTTTTTCTAAAATCATCAATCATAGAAGCATGCATACCATGCCCTGTATGTTTACCTTCCGATTTCTTTAAAGGAATTAATACCATGCCGCACAAAGGACAATTACCAGGTTCATCACGGATTATTTGCGGATGCATGGAGCAGGTGTATTGTTGTTTAACAGAATCCATTTTCATTTGCAAATGATCATTGTGGGCGGGCATTACAGCCGAAGCTACTTTTTCTTCCGGTGTTTTTATTGGCACCAATGTCATACCACATTTGGGGCAACTGCCTGGCTTATCTGTTATTACTTCTGGGTGCATGGGGCAGGTATATTGCTCATGTGGATGTTCCATAATTTATTTTTAAATAATTATTTCCTTGATGAATTGTGGCTAATCATTATTTTCCATTCGCCATTTACTTTCTTTAGTACTGAGGTAGAAACACCTTTTCGTTTTACTTCGGCATTATCTTTTGCTAAAACAATTACATACATGTAGGTTTCTGTTGCAAAAGCATAGTTGCCATCAACCTGCACATCAACTTTATAATCGCTGTAGATAAAAGATTTAAACTCTTTAAATTCGGGGCCTAAATGGTGTTCCAAATAATGAGCATAGTTCCCTTCGCTGCCGCCAGATTCAAAAATTTTTGAATCTGCTGTAAATAATTTTTCCGTACCTGTTACATCTAATTTTTCTACAGCATCCTTATATTGCTTTAATATAGTTTTTGCAGCATCTGCTTCTTTGTTTTGAGCAAATGAAATCACAGAAACAAAAAGTATTGATGCTGATATAAATATCCTTTTCATGTTGAATGATTTTGTTTTAAAACAGGATGCAGGCAAAAAATTAGCTGCACCTTGTTAAATAATTAGTGTTTAGGTTTTTGTACCACCGGCGTTTTAACCATTGCATAGTTTTTGAACTTTGCAGAAACTGATTTGCCGTTTACCTTGGCAGTAATTATGCAGTTGCTGTATGTAGCAGCATTTGCATTGTCAATTACAAAACCATCTGTACCGTTGGCTACAAGATTTGCAGAAACTGTGTGACCATCTTTAAACTGAAGTGTGGCTGTGCCGGTGATGCCTTTATTGAGCATTGGTTTTGCATCACCATCCAAAATGTAGATATACACTTTGCTATCTTTCACTAAAACTTCGGCATGATTAGGATCTGCCTCCTGCACTGTTCCGCCATGTGGGCCTTTACCTACTTTGCCAACATTATGGCCTTGTGCATAGGTAGCAGTTATACTACCCAACAGCATTGCAAACGCTGCAACAATTACTTTCATTTTACTTTTCATTTTATTTGTTTTTATACTTAAAAATTAGTGTTTCATGTCTTTCATATCCTTCATGTCTTCATGCTTCATGCTCTTCATATTGGCAGCAGTACCTTCTGCAACATTGAAAACAAAATCGCTGGTATATACTTTCCCTTTTGATTGATACTGAATCCAGCCACGGTAAACACCGGGTTTATCAAATGTAGTATGCAAATCAAACTTGCCGCCTTCAACACTTGGGTGCACATGTAAATATTTTTTATCAGCAAGGCTAACTACCACCATGTGTGCTTTTGCACCCAGGTAATCTTCCAGCATATTTACATCAACTTCTTTTCCGTTTTGCATCATTACACCATTAATGTGCATGGGCATATTGGTTAAAAATTTACCGCCTTCGGGAGTAAGCTTTACAGAAAACCCGTCACCAGCATTGCCTGTTAATTTATCGGCACCATATTTTTTTGCAGCAGGTGCTGTACCTGTTACGGCCACATTTAAAACATCAACCGTGTGGCTACCACCGCTTGGTTTATAATCGGCAAACAAAGTGTATTTGCCTGCTACAGGAAATTTTTCTTTAACACTGTAAGAGCCATCAGCATTCAGTTCCGGATGTATATGGTTAAACCAGCTTAAATCTTCACTCACCACAATAAGGTGTATTTTTTTTGTATGTTCTACATCCAAAGCCACCTGTTCAGCAGCATTATCTTTTTTCTTTGGCGTCATTATTAAATTAACTTCCTCATTAGGATTTACCGTTGCAGGATTGGTGCTAAACTGCATAGCCACATTGCCTGGTGCAGCAGCATTATCATTATGCTCCAGCTTCATGCCGCATTTGGGGCAGGTGTCTCCTTCTTTGCCTGTTACTTCGGGGTGCATGGGACAGGCATACACATGATCGCTGCCCTCATGCGATATTTTAGTTTTTGTTGTATCCGCAGCGGCAGTTTTTGTTTCGCCGCTGTTATTGCAGGCAGCAAAGAAAAAAACTGTAGTAATTACTATTGCTGCCATTGAAATTTTGAATACTTTTTTCATATTTTTATTTTTTTCTTTAAAATTAATTTCGCAAGAAGCTACATTACATTTTCATCGGAGCTTCTTTTGTAGCTGCTTTTTTAGATTTCACATTTTTTAAAGACATTCCACATACCGGGCATTTACCTGCCTTATCATAGGTTTTATCGCCCTCACATTTCATAGGACACTTATAGATATCTGCCGCAACAGGCTTTTCAATTACTGCAAGGCTCATCCCGCATTTAGGGCATTTGCCGGCTTTGTCATAAGTTTTATCACCTTCACATTTCATGGGGCATTGATATGCCATGGTGTGCTGGTGTTTTGCAGTGCTGTCTTTTTTTATTTGTGCATTTACTGTAGTTATACAGAAAATTGTAAGGATTGCCATCAAGGCCGTTTTAAATTGTTTCATTGTTTTTTGGTTTTGTTTGATAAATATTTATTGATTGAGGTAAATTGTTTTCATTTGATAAACCCCTGTAGTAACTATTCTTTCGCCTTCTTCAACACCCTTAATAACAGTAGTGTATTTACCATTGGAGGCGCCTTTGCTGATGTAGCTGATACTGTATTGTTCGGCTTTGTCTTTTACAAATAGTACCGGTTTACCATTTACTTCTGCAATAGCATCGTCGGGTACTATTACCTGTGTGGAAATATTTTTTGAGGATAGAGAAAGGTTGATACTTTCCCCAATTTTAAATTGCCCTTTAGGATTTACAATTTCAAAAATTACTTTTTGCGATTGATTGGCAGTATTAACTTCCTGTGCTGTAGATATTAATTTTAACTGATACAGTGTGGTATCGCTTTTATTATTTGATGATGTGGTAACACCAGCCAGTTCTTTTAATTGATTGGCATCTGCAGCAAACGACTGTGCCTCCACATAAACTTTATTCAGGTTGGTAACTTCCAGTAAAGTTTCGCCGCTGTTAATAAAAGAACCCACAGCATAATTATAATTACCCACTACCCCGTTAATAGGAGAAACGAGGTTAAAATATTTTGCAGCCTGTACTTTTTGCAAAGGAATATTCTGATACAAAGCCTTGTTTTTTTCTGCCTGTTCCAGTCTTGCTTTGGCTTCGGTAATATCTTTTTTGGCGGCGATATCTTCTATTTTCATCAGCCGGTCGTATTGAATTTTAGCAGCCGTGTATTGTGCTTCTACTTCATTACGTTTTGCTTTCCAGTCGCTGTTTTGGGCAATGATGCTTGATTGTGTACCTGCATCAATAGTTTGTTCCACTACTGCAATTACCTGCCCTGCACCAACTGTTTGTCCCGGTGTTGCTATCAATGAAATTATTTTACCAGTTTGTGGCGATTGTATTACTGCCCTGCCTTGTGGCGATGCTACAACAGTGGCCAGCACCTGTGTTGATTGATTAAAATCTCCGGTTTCAATTTTTTGAGTAAGAATATTAAAAAGAAATTGTGATTCTTTTTCAACAATGAAAGTACCGGATAACGAACCACCAGATTTACCTCCTGCTTCATCATCTTCACCACCGTGTGCCGATACTTTATTGCAAGTGGCAGTGGGAAATAAGCATAATAAAATGATACTTACTGCCGCCACTTTGCGGTTTGTTTTTTTCATTACAAAATACATCAGCAACATACCTGCCAATAAACTTATGATTATAAAGAACAGGGTGCTTTGATACCAGTGCTTAATAACTACTGCTTCATCATGAGCAACTGCCAGTTCCTTTCCAACTTCAATATCTTTTATCAAAATCAAATCGGGGCCTAAGTCAGAATTTATATTTATAGTCAGGTTGTATGCTTTCTTTGCAGGAAATATTCCGCTTACTTCATACACTCCTTTATCAACCTGCTTTACCGTTAATTTTATATTGGGATTATCTGCTACTGTAATTTGCACAATAGCACTGTCAACAGGTGCATTGGTATTAAAATCGCTGGCATATAATTTTAATACCGCCTCCTTGCCTGGAGATAAGGGCTGGTATTTAAACAGCAATTCATATACATCTGAAACTGCTTCGCTACTGAAATAAGCGGCAGGCTTTGCAGAGGCTTTTTTTGTATCGCCGTGGTCTTCGCCACCATGTGCAAACAGGGTAAAGGGTACCAACAATAAAATTAAAAATTTACGTATCATAATGTTCCAGTTAAATATTTTATAGATAATATGCTTTGATTATAATTTCTGATAGCTTCCAGGTATTTTAGTTGTATTAAATAGGCATCATTAATGTTTCGCAGGTAATTGATATAATCATTTTCGCCGCTTTCAAAAAACCGTTTGGCAGTATTAATAATTTCATTGGCTTTTTTAATGCCCGTTGTTTGATAATATTTTAATGATTGCTCATTCATTGTCAACTCATTTTGTGCCTGTATTAATTGCACCGAAAGTTGTTGCTGCAACCCATTGGTTTTTTGCTTTGCAATTTCTAACTCAGTTCTTGCTGCATTAATATTCCCTTTGTATTGCCCAAACCATAGTGGCACAGTAATGCCAAAACGGAACCGGTTGCCAACAGGAGTACTTCTTTCGCCCTGGTTAAAATAGCCAATTGCTAAACCGGGCAATGCTTTATTTTTTTGCAGCTCTATGTTTTTCTGACTGATATTTTGCGTTTGTTTATATAACTGTATTGTTGGATTGTAAATCAATGCAGCACTATCCTGTACTGCAACACCCATTAATTGACTTGTCAGCTGTATAGCCCTGAATGGCTCCTGTAGTCCTGTCAAAAACTGCAATTGGCTTTGTAAATTACTCACACTTATTTGTGATTGTAAATATTGATTGTGTATTTCGCCATACTGTGTTTCTGTAAATACTTTTTGCAGGTAATTAATTTGCCCTGCATCAAACTGGCGACTTGCAGATGAGGCAATTCCTGCATATACCGTGTCCTGTATGTACAACTGCTTTTGCAGGGTATCAGCGTATTGCAGCAATAAATACAATTGCTTCACCTGAAATTTTATTTCAATTTCCGTTACAATTTTTTCTTTTTCAGCCAAGCCAATGCGTTGCTTTTGCAATTGGTATTGCTTGCCATAAACCGTGGGAAACTCTATTGATTGGGTAACACTTCCCGTATAAAAGTTACCAGTGGGGCTTTCTACAAATACTTCTGGATTGGGAAGATTGATGCTGCTTTTAAGCAATTGCTTTTGTTGCTTAATAACTAAGTCGGACGCTGAAATATTTTTACTGTTCTTTACAGCCATGCTTACAGCATCTGTCTCTGAAATTTGCTTTTGACAAAAAGAAGCAACTGATAAAAACAAGCTAATGACAATAAATGTGCTACGTATAAACATAAAAAAATTGATTACAATAACTGAACAATACAATTTGCCATTGGGCAAAATGCTAATAGTTCGACGGGCAAAAGCCATCAAACACAGTTACGATAATCAAATCTGGAAACGCTGAATTGCTATGAGTATGTCGGGAGGGGGAGGGTGGAGGAATTGAGCAATGAATTTCTCATGTGGAACTTGTGGTTGCCTGAAAATATCAATACCGAAAAAACTGCTGAGAACAGCAACAAAAACCGGAGCGTTGATAAATATATTGGCATTTGAAGCAAGGCTTTTATCTAAATTCTGAAACTTCATTACGCCATCATTACAGCAACCGCCTTTTTCAGAATCTTCTTTTGAATCGTCGTGATGTTTTACAACTTCCTCATGGTGTTGGTGTTTTTTACCATCAGTATGAACATGAACTGTGGTTTCAGTGGCTTCTTCTTCATCGTGATGATGTGTATTAAAACCCATATCCACACCAACAGCACAGGCAAATCCAACTACAGTATTCAATGCGAATACTACCAGTAGGAAAGCTGCTTTTATTTGTATAGATATATTCCTTTTCATTTTCACATATAAAAATAAGCCAATTAATGGAAACTTTTCATTTTTCTCAACATAAAGGTAGAACTGTAAGCATTTTAACAGTTACATAATAATGGAAAGAATTTACACAATTTTGGGTTTTTAGCTTCATTATTTGTAGCAATTTTTTTCATAACAACCCAGTTCTATTTTTCTTAATTAAAAATTGCTATTTATGAAGCCGGTAAAGTATTAGTGCAATTACCCAGGGCAATGTAAAAATTAACAAGAGCCACTTAAAATCTGAGTCGATTATAAAGTTCACAACCGTCATTGATCCTATTGAGCTGATTCCTGCCAGGGTAACCATACTAGAGGCGCCATGCAAATGGTTGCGAAACAATGTGAATGCAATAAAAATGGTCAATAATCCAGTTGTGAATATGTAACCACCCATTACCCAAAAAACTTTTTGAAGCCAGGCAGATAAGCCGGGGGCAGCAGCATGTATAACTGGTAAAGTTGTTTTCATGTAGCGCAAATCTTCCGGCAATAAAGGTGGCCGCATAAAAATGAAATAAATTCCCATTACAACAAGTAATAATCCTCCAAATGCAAGCATTGATGCAGAATATGGTTTAAGTTTTATCATTTAATCAGTGAGTTGTTTTTCAATATTCGTTTTTGTAT
>JBDSXS010000099.1:0-5680 GCA_039926045.1 Ferruginibacter sp. | reverse complement strand
GCATGAAAGGCGATACTGCTACCAGGACCTTAAAGCCGGCAACTGTTGAAACAGGCGCTACAGTAAACGTTCCGTTATTTGTAAATGAAGGAGAACTGATCAGGGTTAATGCAAAAACCGGTGAGTATGTTGAAAGGGTAAAATAACAAGGTAAAAAAATATAAAAAATGAGTGCCCCGCCTTTGGCGGGGCACTTTTTGGTTTCAGCAAAATTTCATGATTTTTGCCCATTTTTTGCCCAAATTCCGCAATTATCGGGCTAAAAATGGCGTTTTTCACTCTTTTTTTAAAATTAAGGTTGCAGTTATGAACAATCTTACCCTATCTTAGCAGCCCGATTCAATTTCAACCTTAACTACTTAAACAATCTACATGGACATCAAACAAATCCAGGAGTTAGTAAAGCTCATCAATAAAACAAATATAGGAGAGATAACCATTGAAGAAGAAGGCGTAAAAATTACAGTTAAACAGAAAAAAGATCCGGTTCAACATATAATTGCAGGCAATGCTGCTAATTATGCTCCCGCACCAGCTGCACAACCGGCTGCCATAACTCCTCCTGCTGCAACAAAGTCTGCAGAACCCAAAGCAGATAACCACGTTACCATTAAAAGTCCGATGATCGGAACTTTCTATCGCCAGGCCGGACCGGGCAAACCAATTTTTGCCAGTGTTGGAGATGAAGTTAGCCCGGGTAAAGTGGTTTGCATCATTGAAGCCATGAAACTATTCAACGAAATAGAGAGCGAAGTAAAAGGTAAAATAGTTAAGGTATTGGTTGAAGATGCCAGTCCTGTGGAATATGATCAGCCTTTGTTTCTTGTTGATCCTTCCTAAGTAAAAAGTAAAAAATCAAAAGTAAAAAGGGGATATCCGGCTGCTGAATTTTTTAATTTTTAATTTTTAATTTTTAATTCAATAAGTGTGTTTAAAAAAATACTGATTGCTAACCGTGGAGAGATCGCCCTTCGTATCATTCGTACCTGCAGGGAGATGGGAATTAAAACTGTAGCAGTATATTCAACGGCTGATAAAGACAGTCTTCATGTAAAATTCGCTGATGAAGCTGTGTGTATTGGTAAACCTGCCAGCATCGACAGCTACCTGAACATGGCTCACATTATGGCTGCGGCCGAAATTACCAATGCTGATGCCATTCATCCCGGTTATGGCTTTTTGGCCGAGAACAGTAAGTTCGCAAAGATCTGCGGCGATCACGGAATAAAATTTATAGGCCCAACGCCCGACATGATCAACTCCATGGGCGATAAGATAACAGCGAAAAATACCATGATAAAGGCCGGTGTACCTGTTGTACCGGGTGTGGACGGACTTTTGGAAGATGTTGCCCACGCAAAAAGATCTGCAAAAGAAGTTGGTTACCCCGTGATACTAAAAGCAACTGCAGGTGGCGGAGGTAAAGGCATGCGTGTTGTATGGGAAGAATCAGAGATCGAAAAAGCTTTTGAAAATGCCAAGACAGAAGCGGCTGCTTCATTTAAGAATGATGGTATCTATATGGAAAAATTTGTGGAAGAGCCACGCCATATTGAGATACAGATCGCCGGTGACCAGTATGGTAATATTTGCCATTTAAGCGAAAGGGATTGCTCTATCCAGCGCCGTCATCAAAAACTGATCGAAGAAACGCCATCGCCATTTATGACCGATGAGTTAAGGGAAAGGATGGGCGCTGCAGCTATTAAAGCAGCCCAGGCTATTAATTATGAAAGTGTAGGTACGGTTGAGTTTTTGGTGGACAAGCACCGCAACTTTTATTTTATGGAGATGAATACCCGTATACAGGTAGAGCATTGCGTTACAGAAGAAGTGATCAATTTTGACCTTATCAAAGAACAGATAAAAATAGCTGCCGGAGAAAAAATTGTGGGCAAAGCCTATTTTCCACAGATGCATGCTATTGAGTGCCGCATCAATGCCGAAGACCCATACAATGATTTTCGTCCATCACCGGGTAAAATAACTGTGTTGCATCAGCCCGGCGGACATGGTGTAAGGGTTGACAGCCATGTGTATGCCGGTTATGTTATTCCGCCTTTCTATGACAGCATGATCGGTAAATTAATTGCCGTTGCACAAACCCGTGAAGAAGCTATTAATACGATGAGCCGTGCTTTAAGCGAATATGTGATAGAAGGCATTAAAACCACTATACCCCTGCACCAGCAACTGATGCAGAATGAGGATTTCCGTAAAGGGAATTTTACTACCAAATTCATGGAAACATTTACACTAAAATAATCTGATCGTAGATAATAAGGAAGCATTCCCGAAAGGCGGATGCTTTTTTTATGTCAACCACTGATAATCCATTAGTTTGAAAAGTTGTCAGCCTTGAGCTTGTCGAAGGCGATTTAGTTAAATAATTTCTTGGACAAGCTCAGACTGACAGCATAATTTTGATGCACTACTCAACCACTTATCATTATTCGGTTTAAAAACATTTTTTAAATACTTACATTTAATTACTAAAACTAAAGTCATGTTACATAAAAAATTGCTCCTGGCATTTACTGCCTTATTATTTACAACCTTTTCTTTTTCACAAGGCCTGTCTACTATTGCTGATGGCGGGAATAAAAAAGCGACCGTATCAGAACGTATCGGTATCACCGATGTAACCCTGCATTATGACCGTCCTGCTGTAAAGGGGCGTGAAGGCAAGATCTGGGGGCAACTGGTGCCTTATGGCTTTACCGACCTGGGTTTTGGAACTAGCAAAGCCGCTCCATGGCGTGCCGGTGCCAATGAAAATACCAGCATCAGTTTCAGTACAGATGTGATGGTGGAAGGCAAAGCTTTGGCCGCAGGAACTTATGGATTATTTATTGCCATGGAAGAAGGTGGAGGAGCAACTATTATCTTCAGCAACAATTCAACATCATGGGGTTCATTTTTTTATGATCAAAAAGAAGATGCTTTAAGGGTTAATGTAAGAACTGTTCCTTTAACAGAAAGCGTAGAGCGGATGAGATTTGAGTTCATGGATGAAAAAGAGAACAGCGCAACAATAGCTTTGATCTGGGAGAAATTAAAGATCCCATTTAAGGTTGAAGTAGATTATATAAAAACACAACTGGCCTCTTTTAGAAATGAATTAAAGAGTGATAAAGGCTTTCGCTGGGAAGCCTGGCTGCAAGCCGTGAATTTTGCCATAGACCACAATACCAATCTCGAAGAAGCTTTGCAGTGGAGCGACTATTCTATATCTGGTCCTTTTGTTGGCCAGAGAAATTTTAGGACCTTAAGTACCAGGGCAAACCTGTTAAACAAAATGGGCAGGGGGGCAGAAGCAGAAGCTTTGTTGAAAGAAGCCATGCCGCTGGCTACCATGCAGGAACTGCACAACTTCGGCAGGCAATTAGTAAGAGAGAAAAAGCCTGTGCTGGCCCTTGAAGCATATAAACTGAATGCCCAAAAAAATCCAAATGTGTTTACTACCAATATGGGTTTAATGAGAGGCTATTCTGCCAATGGTGATTTTAAAAATGCATTAAAATATGCAAAAGCTGCTCAGCCACAGGCAACGGATAAAGCCAATAAAGATGCACTGGTTGGGTTTATTAAAATGCTTGAGGAAGGGAAGGATATAAATTAGAACAAGTTGTCTGGCCACTAATAAAACCTCATAAACTTAAAAGTCTTTTAAGTAGCTAATCCTTTTACAATAAAAAAGTAATAGTAGTGGCCTGACAACTAAATCATCTAATTTTTACGCAGGGGAGGAATGTCGGGGTTTTTTATTAAAGCAACCTTAAGCATTCTCCAAACTCTCTTCCCATTTTCTTATCGGTTGGTGTCTTCACAAACCGAAACTTGCGAATTATTATTCCGGTTGGTGGGGACACCAACCGGTAAATCAAAATACATGATTAAATACTTAAGTTTTTATTGTTCGCTAATTGGACTGGTTCTTTTGTTAGGAACTTACGGCTGTAAAAAGAAAGGACGACTCTTTTTTGAAATTTCCGATTTTAAAAATATTGACAGAGTGGATACTTTGGAAGAGTTTCCTGAACAAGGAATATATATACTAGGGCTTTATAGGCATTATGCGCTAGGGCACTTTACATACGATTTAGGAGTTTTGAAGAAGTTAAAAAATAATAAACAAGTATTTTATAAGTCACGAATCAATCCTAATATACTTCGAATTTCAGATGAATATTTGGCGTTTGTTGATCAAAATCATGGCTTTGATAATATTGGGTGGTATTACATGGAGAATAAACTAATAAAAAGCTATTTGCCGGGTTTTAACAAAATTAAAGATTCAATCAGTAAAACTTTTCTTTCAAATGACACATCAATTTATAATGACACATTTGTTTATGTTGTAAAGAATAGCATCAAACTTTCTTTTCATAGCAAAATTGTAAAAAGTTATGATTATGGGGAATTTGTACTTAAAGATAAAGGGGCTTTACTTGATAATTTAACCTACGGTCTTTATGTTTTGGAAAACCAAACTTTAAAGAAAATTTCTGAAGATGGAGAGGATATCAATAACAAAAGTGAAGGAATTTTCTACATTCCTGCACCCGGATTAGGAATTACAAATAAATGGAAAAAGATTAAATTATTCCGGGCTATCGACTCGGTTACCAATAAGCACATACCGCTCAAGACATTTTTTATTGATCAAGATGATTGATAAGGTCGCTGTCCTTTAATTTATAAGTTTTAAACATTTCTTCAAACTATCTTCCCATTCCGGAATTGAAACCCCAAATACTTTTTTAATTTTTGTAGTATCCAAAACCGAATATGCCGGCCGTTTTGCCGCTGTTGGATATGCTGCTGTAGTTATTGGGTTAACCGTACAATTGCTGCCGGATATGTTTTTTATAGCCAGGGCAAACTCGTACCAGTTGGTGGTTCCCTCATCGGCATAATTGTAAATGCCGGGGTTTGCATGGCTAATGCCGGAGTTGATGATATGCATAATGGCCAGGGCCAGGTCAGCAGCATAAGTTGGAGATCCTGACTGGTCATTTACCACATTGATGGAATCTTTTTCCTTCATCAAACGGAGCATGGTCTTCACAAAATTATTTTTAAAGGAAGAGTACAACCAGGAAGTGCGGATGATGATCGTTGACGGGCAGTGCTTGACCGCCAATTCTTCGCCCTGTAATTTTGATATGCCATAAATGCCAACCGGGCAGGTTTCATCTCTTTCTTTATAAGGTTGTTTGGCTGTTCCGTCAAAAACATAATCAGTAGAAATATGAATTAACTGGGTATTGTTTTTGGCACAGATCTTAGCCAGTATTGCCACCGCATCGGCATTGATTAAAAAAGCCATTTCCTTCTCCGATTCTGCTTTATCAACAGCAGTATAGGCTGCACAATTAATGCAATAATCAACGGAGTGGCCCTGAAAATATTTTATGATGGAATTAAAATTTGTAATATCCAGTTCTTCTTTAGCAGCAAATAAGAACTGGCAATAAGGAAATTGGGGAGCAATCGTATGTAACTCACTACCCAGCTGGCCATGTGCGCCGGTTACTAATATGGTGAGTATTTTATCTTTCAAAAACAAAATTGTTTTTACAATCTTTAATAGAAGGATGAAGCAGATCCTTGTCAGAAATGATGGCTTTATCAGCCGGTATCTTCCAGTCAATATTCAAAGCCGCGTCATTAAAAA
>JBDSXS010000098.1:0-21281 GCA_039926045.1 Ferruginibacter sp. | reverse complement strand
ATGTTAACAGCCTATTGCATGAAAACAAAGGAAAAAAACGTTCCCATGCAAAATGCAGTAATAACCAAAACTTCCCGTGGAGGCTATATGGCCCAGGGCGACGATGGCAAAGGGAATAAAATGACCACCATGCTTAGCGAAGCCACTGCATTAAAAGCAGTAGCTGATGGGGTAGCTAAGAAAGCCTGGTAAGTTTAACCTTAAAATTAGTAAGGCTGTTCATCTTTGGTGAACGGCCTTTTTTGTTTTTATAATTAGACTGATGCTGTAAATAAAATATTAATTTTCAGGTTGAAACCTCTAGTTCCGGGTCATGAAGAAATCATTCACGTTATTGTTCTTAAGTACCATTGCATTGTGTAGCCATGCACAGGTAAATATTTATTCGGCCCTTACCATATCTGATTCGTTAAGGAAAAATGCTGATATGGTGATCAGGGAAGAGAATATTAAACTTTCTGTAAAAGATAAAAATACAGCGAGATACGAAGTACACCAGGTAATTACCGTTTTAAATGAACAGGCTAAAAGGTTCCTTTATTTTATTCAGTACTCAGATAAATTTCATGTGTTGGATGATGCTGAAATAAAAACCTTTGACCTGTTAGGGAATAAAAAAAACACCTGGTCTAAAAAAGAGATGAACAGTGGAAAATATGGGGATGAATTGGTTCCGGAAGGAAAATATACATTCTTTAATGTGAATACCTCTTCTTACCCGGTTACCGTAGAGTTTAATTACAGCATAAAATTTAAAGGTATATTAGGTCTGCCTGATTATAATATGCAATTGCCCGGGCAGTCTGTCCAGCACTCTGTTTTTGAAGTAGAAGCACCCAGGGATATGGGTGTCAGGTATAAATTATTGAATACTACCAGGAAACCGGAAATGACCCGGATTGCAAATGAAGATATTTATAGATGGGAACTGAACAACCTGCCAGCTTTTAAACTGGAAAAACATAGTGGTGCGCCTTATGCATATCTACCCATGATTTTAATCGCCCCCAATAAATTTCAACTGGATGAATATGATGGGGACATGACCAGCTGGAAAAACTATGGATTATGGATCAATGATCTGTATGATAAAGTTTCAGGCCTTACTGAGGGTAAAAAACAATTTTACCTGGATATGGTAAAAAATGCTCCAACTGATAAAGAGAAGGCCGCAATCCTCTACAATTATATGCAGAACAATATGCGCTATGTAAGTATCCAATTGGGGATCGGAGGATGGAGACCTTTCCCTGCCAGTTTTGTTGAAGAAAAAAAATATGGTGATTGTAAGGCACTAAGTAATTACTTAAAATCTACTCTGGATGCAGTAGGAATAAAATCGAACCTCGTTATCATTTACCGGGATTATGAACCCCGGATTGTTGATGAAAATTTTCCCATGAATGATTTTAACCATGTCATTCTTTGCATTCCGCAAGCCAAAGACAGCATGTGGCTTGAATGTACAAGTACCAGCCTGCCTTTTGCCAATCTTGATGAAACAACTTTGAGCAGGAAAGCTGTGATGATAACTGGTAATGGCGGGGTATTGGTAAATACTCCGGTGAGCAACTTTAAAAGCAATACCGAAAGCATATATACAGAGATTGAAGTAAATGATGAAGGTGGAGCAAAAGTAAAAATGAACCATACCTTATATGGAGATGGAAGGGAAAAAATGCTAATGCGTTATCATGATCTGAAAGAAGATGATAAGCGGCGCTTTTTTATTACCAATATGGAATGGAAGAACCCCGATATTTTTGAGATCAGTAATTCAAAAAATAAAGAGAATCCTTACCTGGTTACTGCAAAAATGGATTACGAAAAAATTTATTCCTTTAATGCCGGCAGCAAATTATTTTTCGAAACCAGGCTCTATCCCATTTTTGATGAAGATATCCCGGAAGAAAAACGGTTAAGGGATTATTATTTTACCGTACCCTATCAGTTAATGGATACCACGGTATACAAATTCCCAGCGGCATTTTCTTTGGAAACCCTGCCTAAAAATAAACTGGTACAGTTTCCATTTGCTGAATATAGCTGTAACTACACCTGGAATGTAGCCAGCCACACGCTTACTTCTATAGCCTTGCTACAAGTAAAAGACCGGGTGATCAAAGTTGCCGACTATCCAAAACTACTCGATTTTAAAAAGCAGGTGATGGCAGATATAAATGAAAAAATTGTGATGAAGAAACAATAAATTATTGATTTAGAAAGAATATTGCTGCAATATATTTGAGTGTTTTTTTAAAATTGACAATTGTAAAAATGAAAAGAATTTTAAGTTTGATCATACTGGCACTACTTAGTCAAAAGGCATTGGCCCAATATACAGTAAATGGAAATGCATTACGGATCTCCTGTAATGAGTATCGGCTCACCGATGCCGTAAATACCCAAACCGGTTCAGTATGGAATAATATTAAAATTGATCTTACACAATCCTTTGATTTTAATTTTGATGTTAAATTAGGAAACAATGATAGCCCCGGCGCAGATGGGATCGCATTTGTTTTACAACCCATCAGTACCAGTGTAGGTACTACCGGCAGCGGACTTGGTTATGAAGGTATTTCGCCGGCAGTAGGAGTAACACTGGATACTTATCAGAATAGTTCACCCGACAATGACCCCAGTTATGACCATATTGCATTTCAGTTAAATGGAGATTTGAACCACGCTAGCGCAAATAATATTGCAGGTCCCGTTACTGTGATAAACGGGAATAATAATATTGAAGATGGTAACTGGCATTCATTGCGTATTGTATGGAATGCCGTAACAAAAACACTAACGGCTTATGTGGATGGCAGTTTTCGACTTTCTGCAGTAAAAGATTTTGTAACAGATATTTTCTCCGGCAATCCCATGGTATTTTGGGGTTTTACCGGCAGCACAGGCGGAGAATTTAATTACCAGGGATTTAAAACTGCATTAAACCCTACTTTTCATTTTAGCCCAACACAAAAAAGATGCATCAATGAACCTATTACATTTATAGACTCAACTGTATCATTTGCACCTATTGTAAAATTCTACTGGGATTTTGGTGATGGCAGTGCCATTGATTCTGTTAATATAAGTCCAACACATACCTATACTACTGCCGGCAATTTTACGGTTACGCAAAGAGTAATTGGTGCAGATGGATGTGAAGCCACAAATACACAAGTGATTTTAATTGGTAGTAAGCCTGTTGCCAATTTTACTTCTTCAGGAAATCATTGTATTCCAATGCCCCCATACCCACCTGTAACTTTTTCAGATAACTCTACTACAACTGTTGGTACAATTAATAACTGGTATTGGGATTTTGATAATGGGAATACATCAGTTTTCCAAAATCCAACATCAAGTTATAATACCACCGGGGATAAAAATATAAAACTTGCAGTTAAATCAGTTGAAGGTTGTGAATCAGATACTTTAAATAAGATCATACATATCTATTCTCAACCACTAGTTGATTTTACTTTTACAGATTCAATTTGTTTTGGTACAGCAACAAATTTTTTTGGAGTTGACCTGGGAAGCAATGACCCTGTTGTATTTTGGCAATGGCATTTTGATGCGGATCCGAATTTTATTACTGCACAAAATGCAATATATACTTTTACAACCCCCGGCATTCATAACGTACTTTTATTAGCATCAAGTAGTGGAACTGCCGGCTGTATGAGGGTCATAACCAAAAATGTATTCGTTGTAGACAAGCCTTATGCCGGAATAAAAAGTATTAGTGCCTGCCAGGCTCAGTCTGTTACTTTACAGGATTCATCTTACACTACAGATGGTCTTACAATAAACGGCTATTGGTGGGACCTTGGTAATGGCCAGTTCTCAACAAGCCAGAATCCTTCAACAACTTATAATACTTCGGGGCCATTTACAGTAAAACATGTAGTTACAAATTCAAAAGGCTGTATTTCTGATACACTAACACAAACCATCAATGTATCAGCAAAACCTGTTGCTAATTTCGGTTTCAGCAATCCGCTTTGTACAGGTTTGCCCGTTCAGTTTTCCGACTCAACACTTGTTACAGGTGGAACAACAACGCAATGGAGCTGGATATATAATGGGGCGGAATGGAGTACACAACAAAATCCTGCACGTACTTTTGCGGCAGGAATGCAAACGGTACAATTAATCGCCATAAGTAATGCAGGTTGTGTAAGTGATACAGTTAGTAAAAACTTTGTTATTCTACCGAGTCCCGATGTTAGCTTTAGTTTTACTGATGCCTGTAAAAATGATGTGATCAATTTCTCAGCAGTTGATAATTCCGGTACCGTAACAAACTGGAAATGGACTTTTGGGGATGGTGGCATTTCCAATGCAAAAGATACACAACATATTTATACAGCCGGTGGGACTTACCCCGTTAAATTATATGCTTCGGCTGCCAATGGTTGTTATAGCGATACATTGGAAAGAGATATTATCATTTATAGTACCAATGCATTTGCAGGTAACGATACCATCACGCCATCGGGCAGGCCGTTACAATTACAGGCAAGCGGTGGAATAAGTTATGAATGGACACCTCCAACTGGTTTGAATGATCCATTCATTTCAAATCCAATAGCTATATTGACCGGCACACGAATGTATACCTACACACTAAGAGCTTATACCCTGCTGGGTTGCGAAAGCTTTGATGATATTAATATACAGGTTTACCAGGCACCCGAAATTTATTTGCCCAATGCCTTTGCGCCCAATGGTATCAATCGCATCTACAAAGGCATGCCGGTGGGTATTAAAGAATTCAGATATCTGAAAATTTTTAACAGGTATGGCCAGTTGGTCTTTTACTCAACCGATGTAAACAAAGGTTGGGATGGTACCTGGAAAGGCAAAGCACAAAATAGCGGTGTATATGTTGTTATAGCAAATGGTATAGATTACAGGGGACTTGTTGTTGAGCGACAGGGTACGGTGATGTTGATCAGGTAAGGAACAAAATAGCTAAGAGGGCGAAAGAGGAAAAGAGCTGAAAGAGAAGCCTTCCCTGTTTTCCTCTTTTTCTTTTTTGTCCTCTTAAAAAAAAAATATAAATCAAAGTTGCCGGCCTTTAAATATTGACAGCCTTACTCATGCGGGAATACTAATTTTCATCTTCTTTAAAAAATCATACAATTCACTCATCGTTTTTATATCCTCAACTACCAATATACCATTTTTGCCAACCTGTTTTAATTTGCCTTTATTGGTGCCTTTTTGTAGAAAAAGCAAAATGCCGTTGAAGGTCTCACTCTGAAAATAAGGAGAGTCGGGATTGCTTACAAAGAAACATTTAAGTGTGTTATTCTTTAAGAACATTTTTTCAAAGCCCAGCTCCACTGCAATTTTTCGGCAGCGTACCGTGGTAAAAAGATCTTCCACCTGCCCGGGTATGGGCCCAAACCTGTCGGTCATCTCAGCATGGAAAGCAGTAAGATCTTCTTCGTTTTCGCAATTATCCAGCCTGCTGTAAAGCGATAACCTTTCTGTAATACTTTCTACATAACTATCTGGTATTAATATTTCCAGGTCGGTATCAATGCTACAGTCGCTTACAAAATCATCCTGCTGTGCGATCTCTTCCTTGTAGAGGTCTTTAAACTCAGTTCGTTTTAATTCACGGATGGCTTCATCCAGTATTTTCTGGTACATTTCAAACCCGATCTCGGCAATAAAACCGCTTTGTTCGCCACCAAGCATATTACCTGCACCGCGTATATCAAGGTCTCTCATGGCAATCTGGAAACCACTGCCCAGGTCACTGTATTGCTCCAGTGTACTTAATCTTTTGCGGCTATCAACCGGTAAGGTACTCATGGGCGGAGCAAATAAATAACAGAATGCTTTTTTATTACTACGGCCCACCCTTCCCCTAAGTTGATGGAGATCGCTTAATCCAAATTGGTGTGCATTATTTACAATGATGGTATTTACATTAGGAATATCTACTCCACTCTCCACGATATTGGTACAAACCAGCACATCATATTTTTTATCCATAAAATCAAGGATAGTATCTTCCAGGTCATCTCCATCCATTTGCCCGTGTGCATAGGCTATACTCACATCGGGACAAAGGCCCTGTATAAAACCTTTCATCTCTGCCAAACCATTTACCCGGTTGTGTATAAAGAAAACCTGTCCACCTCTTTCAGTTTCATAATAAATAATATCCCGGATGGCATCTTCATTAAACACCATCACTTCGGTTTGTATGGGCTGGCGGTTTGGTGGAGCTGTATTAATGATGCTTAGGTCCCTGGCACCCATCAAACTAAATTGCAATGTTCTTGGAATGGGCGTTGCAGTAAGTGTTAAAGAATCAACCGTGATTCTTAACTGTTTTAATTTTTCTTTCGCTGCCACACCAAATTTTTGTTCCTCATCAATGATCATGATCCCCAGGTCTTTGAACTTTACATCTTTGCTCAGCAATGCATGTGTGCCAATGATGATATCGATCTTTCCTTCTGCTACTTTTTGTAAGGTTTCTTTTTTTTCTTTGGCCGATTTAAAGCGATTGATAAAATCGACCGTTACAGGGAAATCCTTTAAACGGTCGCCAAAAGTTTTGTAATGCTGGTAGGCAAGGATGGTTGTGGGTACCAGTACCGCAGCCTGTTTTCCATCGCAGCAACTTTTAAATGCGGCACGAATGGCGATCTCTGTTTTGCCAAAACCTACATCACCGCAAACCAGCCTGTCCATGGGCGATGGCTTTTCCATATCACGTTTTACATCTTCTGTTGCCTTGCCCTGGTCTGGCGTGTCTTCATAAATAAAACTGGCTTCCAGCTCGGTTTGCATATAATTATCGGGACTGAAAGCAAAACCTTCTTGGCTTTTGCGCTGTGCATATAATTTGATCAGGTCGGTGGCAATATCTTTTACCTGTCTCTTGGTCTTATCCTTTAGTTTGTTCCATACATCACTGCCTAATTTATTCATCTTAGGCACCGTTCCTTCTTTGCCGCTGTACTTTCCTATTTTATGTAAAGAAGAAATGTTTACATACAACAGGTCACCATCTTTATATTGAATGCGTACGGCTTCCTGCATCCTGCCATTGGCTTCTATCTTTTGTAAACCGCTGTACACACCAACTCCATGATCAATATGTGTAACATAATCGCCGGGTTGTAACTCCCTCAATGTTTTTAAAGTGAGTGCTTTGTTCTTACTAAAAGCCTGTTTTACTTTGTATTTATGGTAGCGCTGAAATATCTGGTGGTCGGTATAACAAACCGTTTTCAGGTCATCATCAATAAACCCTTCATGTATGGAAGTGGGAATCGGTATTACATTGATCTCTGCTTTCAGATCAGTAAAAATTACATGCAGCCTTTCTAACTGCTTCGGATTTTCGGCAAATAAATAAATATTGTATTGTTGGGCTTCGTACTCTTTTAAATTTTTTATTAAGAGGTCGAAGTTACGGTTGAAAGCAGGTTGTTCCTTAGTCGCAAAGTTGATCGTTGATCGTTGTTCGTTTGCGAAGAAAGCTTTGTTCCCAAACTCTACAATATGCCTCGATTTGACCTGCTCTTCAATAACTTCAGCTTTTACAAAATCATTTTTGCTCACTTCTGTTTTCGACTGGTAATTATCCTCTTCTTCTGTTAAAGCAGCAATGCTTACAGGATTCTGTTTCAACAATTCCAGGTAAAGCTCCAGGTCTTCTTCCTGCTGTTCAATTTTTTCTTTAATGAAATCCCAATCCTCACTCCACACCACAGTGTTATCAGGTAAAAAATCCAAAATAGAAACTTTTTCACCTGAGTCAAATTGTGTTTCAACATTAGGTATGATACTTACCTGCAATAATTTTCTTTCACTTAACTGGTTTTCCGGGTCAAAGATGCGGATGCTGTCCACCTCGTTGCCAAACAACTCTATGCGGTAAGGTTTTTCGTTCCCGAAAGAATAAATATCAAGTATGCCACCACGTACTGCGAATTGCCCTGGCTCATACACAAAATCGGTTCGTTTAAAACCATAACCAACAAACTTCTCGTAGATGCTGTTGGTATCAATGCTGTCGCCCTGCTTTATGGAAATGATATTGGCCGAAAGTGTTTTTGGCAAGACCACTTTCTCAAATAAAGCTTCGGGGTATGTTACAATACAGCCGACCCTGTTCTCACTCAAAGGATTTGCAAACCGGGTGAGGCATTCGGTACGTAACATTACATGGCTCGCATTAAGCAACCTGTAGTTCTTTTTATTTTTAAATGAAGAAGGGAAATAAAAAAGGTTCAGTGCACCGGTAATATTCTCCAGCGTATTGTGGAAATAGGCTGCTTCTTCAGCGTCTTTTAAAATGACCAGGTGATTTAGCTGCGATGCTGCATCATGATCAAATACAGCGGAAAAAACGAATGGTGCTGCACTTCCCTGGAGCCCTTTAAGCTGAATTTGATGGGGTTGGGATGCAGTGATCCTGTCCACTATTTTAAAACAGCGGCTGTCATTTGCGTACTCTTTCAACAACATTTCCAGATTCATCAGGGCGGCAAAGATAAGACGAATAAAAAAGGCAGCGAAGAATCTCCTGGAAATTAGCAATAGGGAGGCAACAAAAACGTTATCAGGATTGTCTTATCAGCGATTTATGTATATTTTTGAGGTAATAAAAGATCCAATAGTAATTGAACTACATGAAAAAATTCTATTCACTCTTATTTTTCATCCCTTTCGTATTTAGTTATATTACCATAACTGCTCAAAATAACGGTACGCCTGTTCGTTTTGCAGGAGGCAATTTCATTACAGGCAATAATATTCAGCGTCAGAATTTTCAAATACAGGATCTTCAAAGTTCTCTTTTTAATAATGACTATTATGTGCTGGTTCAATTTTCTGCATTGCCTTCTCCGCAATCAGCGGCAGCATTAAAAAATGCCGGCCTGCAATTGGAAACTTATTTTCCGGGCAATGCTTATTTAAGCTCCATGAGTAAAAGCTTTGATCTTTCACTGGCAGCAAAATATAATATCGTTGCCATAAACAATCTGCCTGCATTTTATAAAATAGACCCGGCCTTGCATAATAAAGGAGCAGATGATCTTTTTGCAGTCAGTTATTATCCTACCCTAAATAAGCAGGATGTAATAGACCAATTGCAAAAGACGGGAGCTGTTATAGTAACCACAAAATATACAGCAACCAACGTTGTGTTTATTCAACCAACAAATAATATCATCAATGCAATTGCAGCTTTGCCTTTTGTCAGCTCTATCAGTTTGCAATCAATTGTAGACAAACCTTTGAATTATAAATCTGTTGGCAAACATGCTATAAGCAGCCTGCTCTCTCCATCAGGTCGGCATTTAAGCGGCAAAGGAATTACTGTTGGGGTTGGCGATAATTCCGAGATTGTTACACCACATGTTGATTTCACCGGCAGGGTTATTAACCGGGTGCCGTTCCCGTTTAGTTTTCACGGCATACATGTTTCAGGTACTGTAGCCGGTGCCGGCATATTAGATCCAAAGAATAATGGCATGGCACCAAGGGCAACCATTGTGAGCCAATGGTTCAGCGATATTATTACCAATACGCCTGTTTATTATGCCGACCATAATATGATCGCCACTAACAACTCCTATACAACAGCAGACGACAGTTGTGCAGGCAACAGCATTTATGATGTATTGAGTAATTATACCGATAATCAAATGCGTAACTATGAAAAAGTATTGCACGTTTTTTCTGCGGGCAATGATGGAAGAACAACCTGCTCGCCATTTCCCATTTCATTTGCTACCATCAAAACAGGTTACCAGTGTGCAAAAAATGTACTGACAGTGGGGGCCATCGATTCCTTTTATTTAATTGCGGATTTCAGCAGTCGTGGCCCGGTGCTGGATGGAAGGATAAAACCCGAAATTGTTGCTACCGGGGTTAATGTATTTTCAACAAGGCAAAATAATACCTATGGAAATAACAGCGGTACGAGTATGTCGGGGCCGGTTGTTGCAGGAGCTGCAACGCTGTTAAACGAACAATACCGAAAATCGAATGGTGGTGCTGTTCCCAAAGCTTCTTTAATTAAAGCCCTTTTATGTAATACTGCTGAAGACCTGGGTAACCCGGGACCTGATTATACTTTTGGTTTTGGAAACCTGAATGCAAGAAGGGCAGCAGAAGCAATAGAGAATAATAATTTTTTTATCAGCAGCACTGTGCCTTCATTAAATGCAATTACTGTTCCTGCAGGTGTAAGGCGTTTAAAAGTTATGTTGTATTGGGCCGATACTGGAGCAGCACCCAATGCAGCCAGTACTTTAATAAACGATCTTGATCTTACAGTAACAGCCCCCGGCCCCGTAACACATCTTCCGTTAATTTTAAATCCGGCGGCAGGCTATGTAGATAGTAACGCAGTGCAAGGCGCTGATCATGTAAATAATATTGAGCAGATTGTGATCAATAATCCTGCCCCCGGCAGTTATGACCTGAATGTGAATGCATTTGCAGTTCCATTCGGCCCGCAGGAATATGTGCTCACCTGGCAAATGGACATGAATGGTGTAACAGTTGAATATCCTTTTGGTGGAGAAACACTGGTGCCGGGACAAACAGAAGTCCTCCGTTGGTCGGCATACGGCGATGAAACAAATAGTTTTACGATCGAATATTTTGATGGTACTACATGGAATCTGGTCAATAATAATGTGTCATCAACTGCACGATCCTATAACTGGATAGTACCTGCAACTATCAGTAATAATTATCTGATCAGGGTAAGCAGGAATTCATCAGCCTATACCGATCAAAGTGATTTTGATTTCAGGGTGATTGGCCAACCCGTTGTTACCGCAACAGTTCCATGCGAAGGCTATGTACAATTAGACTGGCCGGCAATTAGCAGTGCTTCGTCTTATGATATATGGCAACTGAAAGCGGATACAATGGCCATCATCGGTAATACAACCAGTCTTAGTTATTTGGTACCCGGATTAACAAGCACAACCCTGTATTGGTTTGGCGTAAGTGCAAAGAACGGAACAGTGAATGGCATAAGATCGATATCAAAACCTGTAACACCTGCAACAGGTACTTGTACCTTAACGGGCTTTGATAATAACTTTAAAGCAGTCTCCATCGATTCGCCCATTACCCGCCGGCAATTCACTTCGGCGGTATTAACAGCAACAGAAAAAATAAAATTCACCATTAAAAACCTGGATAATATTGCATCATCCGGCAGTTACAATCTGTTCTATCAAATCAACAGCAACCCTGCGGTGATGGAAGCCAATGCAACTGTTGTAGCTTCATTGGGTACCTATCAATATGCATTTACAACACTTGCCGATTTTTCGGCACCCGGCATATATACAGTTAAGGCATGGGTGAAACGAACAGGCGATACACAGGTGCTGGATGATACGGTTACTGTTATCATAAAGAACCTGGCCAACCCGGTACTTACACTTCCCAATACAGATGGGTTTGAATCCACTACGGTTAAAGACTATGTAGTTAACACAACCGGCCTGGATGGTGATGATAAACTTGATTTTAAAACAAACTCAGTAAGAGGGCGTGCCCGTACATTTGTAAACACAGGCTTTGCATTGAACGGAACCAGGGCAATAACATTGGACCAGTTTGTTTATAATGCGGCATTAACTACGGATAGTTTGTTGATGACCTACAACCTGAACAATTATACAAGCGGCAATCAATTACGGATAGATCTTTATTATAAAAATCACGGGCAGGATAATAACCCCAACAATAAAGTATGGATACGTGGCAGTGATACCAAACCATGGGTTTTTGCATACGATCTTTCGGCCAACCAGGCTGGTTTGGGAAAATGGAAACATGCTTTGATAAATGTGAATGATGTGCTGGATACCGTACTACCTGTACAACCCATAAGTACAAGCTTTCAAATTAAAATTGGCGAACAGGGAAATTATTCAGCAAATATTCCAGATCCCATACTTGACCAGGATGATGGTTATACTTTTGATGATGTTACAATTAAAGAAGTAGCGAATGATATTGGGATAACAAAAATTGTTTCGCCATCTATTACAGGATGCGGAACCTATGGCAACCAGTTCATTTCCCTGGAAATAAAAAATTACAGCAGCACCACATTTAGCAATGTGCCTGTTTATTACAGCATCAATGGTGCTGCACCGGTCATGGAGGTCATTGCATCATTGCCCCCGGGGCTAACACCGCACACATTTACTCTGCCTGAAAACCTTTTGGTGAACAACGATTATAGTTTTGATTTTTGGGTGAATGAAACAACGGATAATTATAAACTCAATGACAGTATTTTAAATTATGCTTTCCATACCAGCCCGGTCATCAGCACTTATCCCTATTTAGAAGGTTTTGAAAGCGGTACAGCCAGCTGGTATACCAAAGGCTTAAACAATAGCTGGCAATGGGGTACACCGGCAAAACCCATCATTACTAAAGCAGCCAACGGTACAAAAGCATGGGTTACCTCTTTAACCGGACATTATAACAACAATGAACTTTCTTATTTGTATTCACCCTGCTTTAATTTAAGCGGGTTAACCCAACCGGTTTTATCTTTCAGCCATATTTTTAAAATTGAAGATGGCACACCGGCTGATTATAACTGGGTGGAATATTCAACCAATGGAGGTGTTACCTGGAACAGGCTGGGTATTTTTAATCAGGCAGGAAGCACAAACTGGTACAACGATCCTACAATTAAAAGTCAATGGCGACCATCACTAAGTACCTGGCATGTTGCAAGTATAGATATTCCAACCACGGGAAATAATGTTCGTTTCCGTTTTGTAATGTCAAGCGATCTTGGATACAATCTGGAAGGAGTGGGTATTGATGATATTCATATTTTTGAAAAGGAACTTATTTATAACAGTGTACCTGTAACAGGCTTAACCCAGGCGGTTAGCGGTTCCAACTGGATCCATTATTCATCGGGGGGAAAAAGGGTTGCTTCTATAAATCCAAATGGGAATAATTTGGGCAATACAACAGTTGATGTATATCCTTATACCGGGCCTGTAAGAATAAGCAGCAGTCAATATTATGTGAACAGGAATATTGTGATCCGGCCGCAAACACAACCGGGGGCCGATGTTTCAGTCCGCTTTTATTTTACCGATGCAGAAGCAAAAAGTTTATTGGCAGCAACAGGTTGCGGGTCATGCAGTAAACCTATAGACCCATATGACCTGGGCGTAACAAAATACAGTGGTACTGCAGCCGAAGAAAACGGAACACTGGCTGATAACATCAGCGGAACTTATATGTTCATATTGCCGGCCAATACAGCGATCATACCTTATGATAACGGCTACTATGCCGAGTTCCCGGTAAACAGTTTTAGTGAATTCTGGTTAAACAACGGAGGCCCCGGCGGAAACATACCATTGCCGGTTAGCCTGGTTAGTTTTGAAGCGATCAAACAAATTTCTACAGTTTTATTGCAATGGACAACAGAGCAGGAATTGAATGCAGATAAACACATTGTGGAAAGAAGTGCGGACGGAATTAACTTCACAGCTATCGGAACTAAACCGGCATTTAATAATAACCAGCGAAATAATTACAGTTTAACCGACATGCAACCTTTGCCCGGTTTAAATTTTTATCGCTTAAAAATGATCGATAAAGATGCAGCCTTCCGCTATTCGCCCATACGAAAAATTAATTTTAATAATGTAGGCGATGATATCACTGTTTATCCAAACCCGGTTACAGATTCAAAAATTTTTATCGCCTCTTCGGGTAATGTTATAAGGGCGGTGTTATTTGATGCAGCCGGAAGAACGATAAGATCCATTAAACTTAATGGAAGAAGCAACACACTTGACCTGAGCGGCATTGCAAAGGGTGCTTACCAACTCAGGGTGATCACAGAAAATTCAATGCACACAGAAAAAATAATCATTCAATAATAACCAGTTTTAATTTTACAAAGCTTCCGTATTTCCCTGTTACGGAAGTTTTTTTATTTTATTTCTTTGTAACTTTCCGCAAACACAGAAAATGGCATTATTACCGTGGCGAACCGGAAAAGTTATCCGCATAGAAGATGAGACAAGAACCACCAGGAGATTCTGGATCGAAGTGCCCGAGTTAACATCCTTTGATTTTATTCCGGGACAGTTTGTAACCCTGGATCTTCCCATTCACGAAAAAGCAAATAAGCGCTGGCGCAGTTATTCCATTGCTTCCTGGCCCGATGGTAGCAATGTATTTGAGTTGATCATTGTTCTTGATAAACAAGGCGCAGGTACCAATTATATTTTTCATGAGGTAAAGCTGGGTTCCCAATTAACCTTTCGTGGGGGCCAGGGTGTGTTCACCTTAAAAGAACCAATAGAGAAAGATATCTTTTTGATTTGTACGGGCACAGGCATTGCTCCTTTCCGCAGTATGGTACACCATATAAAAAATAACAGCATTCCTCATAAAAATATTACCCTGGTTTTTGGATGCCGCACAAAAGATGCTTTGCTGTATTATGAAGAGATGAAAACACTGGGAGAGACCGTCACCGGCTTTACCTATATCCCTACACTGTCACGAGAAACCTGGGATGGTGCCAGTGGCTATGTTCACAAAATATACGAAGAATTATGCAGGGACCGCCAACCCGCTGTTTTTTTATTATGCGGCTGGCGGGAAATGATCGATGAGGCAAAAAAAAGGATCACCGATATGGGATATGATCATAAAGATATTCATGTAGAGATATACGGTTAGTTTTTTGAGTTGTAATTTTCGTTAACTTGGAACAGTAAAAACACATTTATAAATTCAATATTGTTATGGGTGCATCTTCCATGATCGTTTTGATTATTGCCGGGCTTGCGTTTTCCGTAATTGCTATTTTGGTTTCACGGTTGGTGACCAAAGGAACCACCAATCCGCAAAAAGGAGAACCTTATGAATGTGGTATTCCCACCACCGGTAAGACCTGGGTTCAACTGAACGTAGGTTATTATTTATTTGCATTGGTATTTTTGATCTTTGATGTAGAGCTGATCTTTATTTTTCCCTGGGCCGTGGTTGCTAAATCTGTGGGTTGGATCGCATTGGTAGAGATCATTATTTTCTTTTTCATATTATTTATAGGATTTTTATATGCACATAAAAAAGGGGCATTGAAGTGGAAGTAAAAGCCCCCTCTTGAACTATGTTCGTTCCCTTATCAGGGAACCCCGAAGGGGGAGGAAATGTAGTAGATCGAAACGAGGAACAAAAAATGAACTTTTAAATTAATGAACAACACTACAAATAATTCAGAGTCTTCAAAAACCCCTCCTCAGGAGGGGCTTGGGGAGGCTGTGCAGATTTTGGAAACGCCCGGCGGCGGTATTGTATTAAGCAAACTGGATGATGTGATCAACTGGGCCAGGTCAAACTCGTTATGGCCGCTCACATTTGCAACCAGTTGCTGTGGTATTGAAATGATGGCTGTTGCTTCGGCTAAATATGATTTTTCGCGTTTTGGTTTTGAAGTGGCCCGTGCCTCTCCACGCCAGGCCGATGTTATTATCATAGCGGGAACCATTGTAAATAAAATGGGACCTGTTCTCAAAAGATTATACGACCAGATGGCCGATCCTAAATACGTAATTGCCATGGGCGCCTGTGCTATCAGCGGCGGCCCTTTTTTTTATAATACCTATTCGGTGGTAAAAGGCGCCGATCATATCATTCCTGTAGATGTATATATTGCCGGATGCCCGCCAAGGCCCGAGGCATTATTGCATGCACTCATCAGTTTACAGGAAAAAATAAAAGCCGGTATGACAAGAGAACAAATTAAAACCGGCAAAGAATAAACATGATCAAAGAAGAGTTGAAAACCAAAATAACCGAACTGCTTGCTACCGCCGTTTTTGATGAAACCGGTGAATGGCTTAATATTTCTATTGATGCCAAAGACTGGCTGCCACTTGCCCAACAACTTCGCCATGATGAAAGCCTGCAATTCGATTATCTTTTTTGCCTTACCTGTATTGATTGGAAAACACGTCTTTCCATGGTTTATCATCTCAGCTCAACAATATTCCGGCATAATATAGTGATCAGATCGGTTTTGAATAATGATAAACCCGAAATTGAATCCGTAAGCCATATCTGGAAAACGGCTGATTTTCATGAAAGAGAAGCGTACGAAATGTTTGGTGTTGATTTTTTAAATCACCCCGACCTGAGGTTGCTGATATTACCGGATGGATGGGAAGGCAGGAACCCGATGAGAAAGAATTTTGAAGATCCGGTGAATATGATAAAATTGTAGCCCCCATCCCCTGAAGGGGAGAAGGGCAAGAGTTCTTAAAATTTCAAAAGGATTAGAAACATAATTTAATCATAAAAACACAATCAGTCCCCTTTTAGGGGATAGGGCCATGTTTGAAGAAGTAGGCACAACCACCGAAGGTGATCTGATCATCAATGTAGGACCTCAACATCCTGCAACCCATGGTGTATTGCACCTGGTGATCACGCTCAATGGGGAGACCATAAAAAAAGTGGAGCCCCACCTCGGTTATATTCATCGTTCCATTGAAAAAATGTGTGAGAGCCTTACCTACCGGCAATTCATTTATGTTACCAGTCGCATGGATTATCTATCTTCTCATATAAATAACCAGGCCTGCGCTTTATGTGTTGAAAAAGGAATGCAGATAGAAGTACCTGAAAGAGCCCAGGTGATCAGGGTGCTCATGGCCGAGCTTACAAGAATTGCTTCGCATGAATTGTGGTGGGGAGCCATGGCCATGGATATCGGTGCTTTCACACCTTTCTTTCATGCTTTTCGTGAAAGAGAAGCGATCAATGACATTATGGAGAAAACATGTGGCGCCAGGTTAACGATGAACTATATGGTACCCGGCGGTGTGATGCAGGAACTGCATCCCGACTTTCAAAAAGAGGTAAAAGCCTTTATCGCACTTTTTAAATCCAAAGTGGATGAGTATGATGAAATGGTGACGGGTAATATTATTTTTCAAAACCGCATGAAGGATGTTGGTATCCTGTCAAAGGAAGATGCGATCTCTTTTGGTTGCACCGGACCAACCGGAAGGGGAAGTGGGCTGAATTGTGATATCCGCAAATTATATCCTTATGATGCTTACAATAAAGTACAGTTTGATGAGATCATAGAAACAGCCGGCGATTCACTCGCCCGTTACATGGTAAGAATAAAAGAACTGCACCAATCCATACATATAATAGAACAACTGATAGATAATATTCCTGAAGGTGATTTCCAGGCCAAGACAAAAGCGGTTTTAAAATTACCCAAAGGAGAATTTTATTCAAGAGTGGAAACTGCAAGAGGAGAATTTGGTGTGTATATAGTTAGTGAAGGCGGGATGACACCATACCGGATCAAGTTCCGTTCGCCTGGATTTTCAAATCTTTCAGCATTGGATCATATGGCAAGAGGAAGTAAGCTGGGAGACCTGGTGGCGATGATGGGAACATTGGACCTGGTAATACCGGATATTGACAGGTAATGTAGAATTAACAATGAAGAATTAAGAATGAGGCCATAGTTCTAAAAACATTCTTAATTCATAATTAAAAAATGTGGAGTTTATCAAACATATCAAGTGGAATTCATGATTGGTTGAACCAAACATTCAATCCTACGTGGGCGTTGATCTTTGAAATGCTCATTGCCGGCATTGCCGTAATTGGTTTGTTTGCTACGTTGGGATTGGTGCTGGTATTGATGGAAAGGAGAGTGGCTGCATGGATGCAGATAAGGCTGGGTCCAAACCGTGTTGGCCCTAAGGGTATGTTCCAGTCATTGGCAGATACATTGAAACTGTTGGTGAAAGAAGGATTGACACCGAATGGAGCAGATAAATTTTTATTTAACCTGGCACCCATTATAGCCCTGGTAGTTGCCATGCTATTAATGGCACCGATCGCTTTTGCAAAAGATTTTCAGCTTTGGGATCTGAATATTGGTGTATTATATGTATCGGCTGTTTCTTCCATCATGGTCATCAGTATCTTAATGGCGGGCTGGGCAAGTAACAATAAATACTCACTGATGGGTGCCATGCGCAGCGGTGCACAGATCGTGAGTTATGAATTATCTGCAGGTTTGTCCATTCTTACTATTGTTGTTTTAACCGGCAGTTTAAATATTAATGACATCATCAATGCACAGGCTGATGGCTGGTGGATATTTAAAGGCCATATACCCGTGATCATTTCGTTTGTGATCTTTATTATTGCTGTTACAGCAGAAACAAACAGGGCTCCTTTTGACCTGGCTGAAGCGGAGTCTGAATTAACTGCGGGCTTTCATACTGAATATTCAGGAATGAAATTCGCCTTATTTTTCCTGGCAGAATATATCAATGTGTTTATTGTATGTGCAATTGGCGCCACTTTATTTTTAGGCGGATGGATGCCTTTTCATATCGGCAATTGGGAAGGTTTTAATCATGTGATGGATTATATTCCATCCAGTATATGGTTCTTCGGAAAAACCTTTTTCCTGATATTTGTGATCATGTGGTTCAGGTGGACATTCCCACGTTTGCGGATTGACCAGTTATTGAATTTAGAGTGGAAATATTTGTTACCGATAAGTATGTTTAATTTATTGCTGGTGACTGCTATTGCAATATTGGGATGGCATTTTTGACCTCACCCCAACCCCTCTCCAAAGGAGAGGGAACTGGAAGATTTAGGCGCAGATGAATGGGATGAATAGAATTAAAGGGAAAACATTTTTGAATTTTAATTACGAAACAAAAAATAAAATTTATAAAAGGATCATTTTTTATTAACGAAATCAAACACCCTCTCCTCAAGGAGAGGGTTGGGGTGAGGTAAATATGTTTATTACAAAATACATAAAAGACATTTTCAACGGCATTAAGTCGTTGCTCATTGGTATGCGCCGGACAGGTTATTATTTTACACATCACAAAGAGATCATCACCCAGCAATACCCGGATAACCGGGAGACACTAAACCTGCCGGAACGTTTTAAAGGAGAAGTGGTGTTGATACATGATGAAAATAATGAGCATGCCTGCACGGGTTGCACTGCCTGTGAGCTGGCCTGCCCCAATGCAACGATCAAAATTGTTACCCAATTTGATATTACACCCGAAGGCAAAAAGAAAAAAGCACTGGACAAATTTGTGTATCACCTGGAACTATGTACCATGTGCAATTTGTGTATCATCGCCTGTCCAACAGATGCTATTAAAATGGCACAGACGTTTGAGCACAGTGTTTTCGATAGAAGTGAACTGACCAAAATTTTAAATAAACCGGGTTCAAAAATAAGAGAGGGTATAGAGTAATGAATTAAAAATAAAAAATAAAAAATTAAAAAATTTTAACTTACCGGCGCTTCAAATTTGAAAATAGCTTTTGAGTTTTGATTTTTTTTATTTTTGACTTATTCATGAGCGGATCAAGTATCATATTTTATTTACTGGCGGCACTTACTTTGGTGAGTGGTTTGCTGGCTGTTACCACCAGGATGATCTTCCGGGCGGCCATCTATTTATTGTTTGCATTGATTGGCATTGCCGGAATTTATTTTTGGCTGCAATATGAATTTATTGCTGCCGTACAGATCGTGGTGTACGTTGGCGGTATTGTAGTGCTGATCATTTTTTCAATTTTCTTAACCCAGCAGGCCGGGGATCTGTTGCCCAAACAAAAATTGGGGCGACAGGTATTTTCAGCACTGGCAGCATTTTGTGGCCTGGCATTGGTGATGCTGCAATTAGCACAACATACATTTACTGAAACCGATAACAAAGTGATTGAACCAACTGTAGCCAATATCGGCAATCAAATGCTGGGTGTTGATGATAATGGTTATGCACTTCCTTTTGAAGTAGTAAGTATCTTATTGCTTGCTGCACTGGTGGGTTGTATTGTGATCGCTTTAAAAACCAAACCACAAATAAATAATGAGCAAGGAACAAGGAATTCTGAAATATGATCGGATTGACAAACTTCAGCATTCAACATTCCTTGTTCCTTGTTCGATATTAAAAAAATGATAGAACCGGGACTATACCATATACTATTCATCAGTACTGCACTGTTCTTCATCGGTGTGTTTGGTTTCTTCACCAGGAGAAACCTGGTCACTATGCTTATGAGCGTAGAGTTGATACTGAACAGTGTGAACCTGAATTTTATTGCTTTCAATAAATACCTGTGGTACGACAGATTAGATGGTGTTTTCTTTACCATTTTTATTATTGCTATTGCGGCTGCAGAAGCGGCAGTTGCTATTGCTATAATTATAAATTTATACCGAAGCCACAGATCGATCGATGTGGAGAATGCAGAAGAAATGAAATATTAGCCCCCTCCGCCCCCTAAAGGGGGAACTAAGGAGGAGATTTGAGCAACGATAGAAGTTTAGATGTTGTAATAGTAAAAGAATTATTAAAATTAAAAACTGTCAACCTCCAGTTCCCTCTCCTTTGGAGAGGGGTTGGGGTGAGGCCACCATGCCAAATGCAACCTACATAACACTCATTATTTTACTGCCACTGGCAGGATTTTTAATGCTCGGCCTTTTCGGCAGAAAGTATTTTAAGAATACCTCCGGCATGATCGGAACAACGTTATTATTGGTTTCAACAGTGCTGGCCTTGTATACAGCTTATGGTTATTTCTTTGAGTATGGGAAAGTAGGTGGCGTTTATCAAAAATTTGTTCCATTAAAATATACCTGGTTACAATTTTCTGCAGGCGTATCAATAGACATGGGTATTGTTATTGATCCCATTTCTGTCATGATGCTGGTGGTGGTAACTTTTATTTCCCTGATGGTGCATATTTATAGCCTGGGTTATATGAAAGGCGATGAACGGTTTCCAACTTATTATGCATTCCTCGGGCTGTTTACTTTTTCCATGTTGGGACTGGTTATCTCCTCAAACATTTTCCAGATCTATATTTTTTGGGAGCTTGTTGGGGTTTCTTCTTTCTTACTGATCGGTTATTATTATGATAAACCCAGTGCAGTAGCGGCCTGCAAGAAAGCTTTTATTGTAACACGGTTTGCCGATGTTGGATTTTTGATCGGCATATTGATCCTGTCATTCTATTCGGGCACATTGGATTTTAATACGCTTATTGAGCGTTTAACCACCTCTGGATCCAATGAATTAAATAATGCAGTGGCTGCTTCTTTCATGGGTATATCTGCATTAACCTGGGGATTGGTTTTGGTATTTATCGGAGGCGCAGGAAAAAGTGCGATGTTCCCT
>JBDSXS010000097.1:0-7458 GCA_039926045.1 Ferruginibacter sp. | reverse complement strand
GTTGTACGCTATGTTATGAGACACTTCACAATTCTAATTTGCATTTTGAAATTGTTGGCATCATGTAATAATGACGCTCCAAATATTTCTCTGCAATCAGTTAAATCAGACACTACAAAATCTGAATATGGTTATGATATATTAGAAGTGTTACCGGAGACAACTTCCAAAATAAATCTTTCATCAATTAAAAATGGTACTGACAGTTTTGAATTTAGATTTTGGTTACCAGCTAAAGACCTTCAAACTATAAACGTCCTTTCAATAAAGTACGCAGACAACAAATGGGTTTCGACACTAACATCATTTTTGCCTGTATTACCAGAACATGATTTCAAGCGTAACGACACGACAAATTATTTCAGGCAAGAAACAATAACCAATCTCACAACAAAGTCTATCATACCAAATATTGACATTGAATCAATCATAAAACAGCTAGCTGAGTTTGATTTCCAAAACTCTCCCAACAATACAGAAATTGAATTAGGACAAGCGCTTTCTACTGGAGACACAAGATACATTTTAGAATTTGCCGATAAACGAAACTATCGGGTTATACATTATTTAAACGCAAACAGAAACTCTAACAAAATACCGTTTGACGACAACTTTATTAAATTTCTAGAAGTTATAAAAAAACACTTCGCAATTGAAATAGGCTAAATCGTGCAAACACAGCGTACAACATTGGGTTTTATGCTATTGGGGCTGGACAATTAAACATCAGCTAATAGCAAAGCCAGGCATCAGTTTCGGCCTGACCAGCATCTTTGAACTTTTGTAAATACAATGAACTTTTAATTATATATTTAGCAGCGGTTACGGGCAGACGGATGGTAATATCCCAACAGCATAAAGCCGTGAACGTAATGCTATCGCCCGTTCAAACATAAACTCAGATTTGACTCAATATTAAATCTCACATTTACTAAATAAAAAATGAATAAATTAATTATAACTACTGCTATTCTACTCGGACTAAACCAAAAAGGAGTAGGACAAACAACCTACCCAACACAAATTTCAGTACAAATTAAACAGGTTGAAAACAATCTATTTAGTCGAGTAATAATAAATGGAAAAGGAGATAATATCTTAGATAGAATGAACCTCTTAAAAGTCAAAGGACTTAGTATAGCAGTAGTAAAAGATTATAAAATTGAATGGGCAAAAGGCTATGGTTTTGCTGATGAAAATGAAAAGCGAATGGTTACTACTACAACTCTTTTTGAACCAGGCTCAATTAGTAAATCATTAAATGCTTTAGGTGCATTAAAATTGGTGCAAGAAAATAAAATGGATTTAGATAAAGATATTAACGCCTATTTGAAATCTTGGCAGTTTCCTTACGATAGTATTTCAAAAGGCAAAAAAATAACGTTAGCTAATTTATTAAGTCACACTTCAGGCATTGGGGTACACGGTTTTCTTGGTTATAATAGAAACGGTAAAATACCTTCTCTTTTAGAAATATTAGACGGCAAAGTACCAAGTATTAGCCCTGCAATTCGTTCCACTATAGAACCTAATGTAGAGTACCAATATTCAGGAGGTGGCATTACCATTTCTCAGTTAATGATTGAAGATATAAGCAAACAACCCTATCATTTATTTATGCAAAAAAATGTATTATCCCCGTTGGGTATGACTAATAGTTTTTTTAATCAACCACCAAATAATAATAAACTTAAGCTATTGGCTACGGGATATGATAATGACGGCAATGAAATTAAAGGAAAGTTTCATGTATATCCAACACAAGCAGCAGCAGGTTTATGGACAACCCCTACCGATTTGGCAAAATATATGATAGATATTCAGCTTTCGCTAAAAGGCAAATCAAATAAAGTATTAAATAAATCCTATGCCGAATTACATACCAATCGTTTTTTGCAAAATGCAGACGTAACCTTAGGCTCTTTTAAACAAGACCGAAATGGAGAATCCTACTTTTTTCATGATGCAGGAAATGATGGATTTCGTGGATTATATTTTGGGAGTATTGAAGGAGGGAATGGTATAATCGTTACTGTAAATTCAGATAATGGAGCTATTATTTATGAATTATTAAATAGTGTAGCCAATGTTTACAATTGGAAAGGTTGGGATAAACCAAAAAATGTAAAAACAATTGCTATAGATAAATCGCTATACAATAATTATAAAGGGCTGTATGAAGTGGATAGCACATTCATTGAAATTACAGAAGAAAAAGATGGTTTATATTATTATGCTCAAGGTCAAAAAGCAAAAATGTATTTCACCTCTACCGTTGACTTTATGAATATTGAATTTGCATCAGAAAAAACTTTTATAATCGAAAATTCACTTAAGGTTGTTGGCTTCACAAAAAGATTGAATGGAGATACTTTGCCTTCTGCAAAAAAAGTTATTGATATAGAAACGGCTAATGTCAAAAAAGACCAGTATGCCGAATTTGGGTGGTACTTACTTGAAAACAAAAGGCTTGACAAAGCAATTCAATTAATGGAAATTGGAAAAGTAAAAGCCCCTTCTGATATTGCGATAACTAGAAACTTAGCTCACTGCTACTTATTTAAAAATGAATACAAAAAAGCAATTGATATTTACACAACCTTAAATTCAAAAGAAGATAAGGCAACGCTAAAAGAAGAACTTCTTTATTTTGAGAAAAAAGGGTTTGATAAAGAATTAATCAGTAAAGCAATGAAAGAATTAAATTTTTGATTTACATTTAATAAAAGTGGGAATGATTTTATCAAATTAAATGTGAAATTAAATTTGGAATTCCGTCTTCATTTATTAATTAAATTTCACACTTTGGCATGCAGCGATATTTTGCAATCACTTTAAGGACTTTTAAAGAATTATCAAAATAAAAATTTTAATAACCAATCTTGAAAAGGCAAATAATTGTGGACAGAAAAGCACTACAGCTAACATGAACTGTGTAAAAACTTACCTTAGCAATTTCCGCCCACATTTTGCGGCTTACGTCCTGCGGCACGTTGGTTAGTAATGATGATAAGGAGGTTTTACACCTTAACCGCCACGCTATGCACCGCAGCTGCCATTTCTTTTATAAGATTGGGATCTTTTTCAATGGCATTGCCAACAACGATCACATCGGCACCCGCCTTACAGTTGAGGTAGGCTTTTTCGGGTTCAATGATACCGCCGCCAATGATGAGGGGTGCTTCAATAACCGAAGCAACCTTTGCGATCATGTCTTCGCTGATGGCACGCTTGGCGCCACTTCCGGCATCCATGTAGATCAATTTCATGCCAAGCATTTCGCCGGCCATGGCAGTACACATGGCAATCTCATTTTTATCGGAAGGTAAGGGTGAGGCATTGGAGATATAAGAAACGGTAGTTGGCGCTCCACCATCAACCACCATATAGCCTGTTGATAAAATTTCGAGCCCGCTTTGTTTTACAACCGGTGCCGAAATTACGTGCTGACCAATAAGCATATCGGCATTGCGGCCACTGATAAGTGATAAGTATAATAAGGCATCAGCATATTTACTTACCTGGTTAGGACTGCCCGGGAAAAGTATGACCGGGATATGACAGCTGCGCTTTATCAGTTGCACACACTCATCTAAATAATTGGAGATAACCAGGCTGCCGCCCACCAGGAAATAATCAACCTTGGCTGCTACTGCCAGTTCAATTAACTGCTCGAGGTTGCTGTCGTTTACCTTATCGGGGTCGATCAATACGGCAAATGACTTTTTATGTTGCTGCTTACGTTCCGTTAATGAATGGTAAATTCCTTTAATCATTTCCTCTCGATTGGTTTCATGCAAAAATGTATAAAAAATAGTTCTTATCGAAATATAAGACCTAAATAAAACGCATATAGTTGCAAATTCGTACTTTTTCAGCTTAAATTTGATCGATGCCCGATATTACATACGAGATAAAGTTCAAAACGGCCCGAAGTGGTGGAAAAGGAGGTCAGAACGTTAACAAAGTGGAAACCATGGTGGAGGGATATTGGCATATAGAAAGCTCTGTCCTGGTCGGTCCTGAACAGAAAAAACTGCTACAGGAAAAACTCGCTAAAAAGATCAATTCTGAAGGGTTTTTTCTGGTAAAAAGCCAAACCGACAGGTCGCAACTGGGCAACAAGCAGGAAGTGATCAAAAAAATGAGGCTCCTGGTTAACAAGGCTCTTATTGAACCCAAAGCCCGTAAAGCAACCAAACCATCAAAAAAAGCAAAAGAGAAAAGACTGGAAAGTAAAAAGATTGCCTCGGAAATTAAAACCAACCGTAAAAAAATAAGTTTATAGATGAAATTAGTTAAAGATCACTAAAGAAAATTATTGTTTGCGCCCTGCCTTTAAGGTTTCCAGTTTTTGTTTTTGCTTTTCAATATCTGCCAGTTGGCTCTCCTGGTTCTTTTTATTATTTTCAATATCTTTTTCAATATTCTTCTTTTTCTTTTCCAGGCTCTGCCCCTCATCAATAAGATCGTTGTATTTTTTATCTGCTGTATTCACTGCATCCTGCTGCTCCGTGATCTGCATTTCAAGGTCATAAGCGGTGATCATCCCTACAATATTTTCCAGGTATTGTTTTGCACTGGCAAATAATGCAGCATCGTCTTTGGTTGTTGCAAAATTGTCAGGCCCCTTTGATATCATTAAGGTAACCGTTGAGTTATCCTTGTTGCGCCTGCTTTTTCTTTCGGCCATAAAGTACAGGTCATATTCCCCATTACCTAATTCGGGCAGCCTTACCGACCTGTAAACAGTAAAACCTTTTGAGTCTTTGCCTTTGTATCCCAGTTGTACCATTTTTTCATCGATGGCCTTCATGATCGTTTTTTCCGGGAAGGCGATTTCATTAGTGACCGCCTGCCGGTCAACTTTAAGATAGCTAACAGTAGATATTTCTGATTGTGCCGATGCCGGTAAGCAAAACCCGGCTACTGCAAGTATTATACATATTGTTTTCATTATTATTTTTTTTACAAAGATAATTTATCATTGACCTGTTTTAAATAAACTTTAATTAAAATTATAAAGGTAAATTTGAACCTAAATCAAAAATTTAATTGAGCGGTATTAAAAAATTAGCGGGGCAAACATTATGGTATGGCGTGCCTACCATTGCAAGCCGTTTCCTGGGTTATTTAATGAATATGGCTTTGCCTTTTTTTATTGCCATGCCCGAAAAAACTGCCGACCTGGTGCAGGTATATACCATTATTCCTTTTTTAAATGTATTATATGCTTATGGCCTGGAAACAGCCTATTTCCGTTTTTCCCAAACCCACGATAAGCAAAAACTGTACGATACACTTTCGCTTTCACTTTTATTCAGCAGCATAATTTTTACGGTTATTTTATGGCTGTGTAAAGATGTCATGGTCAATGCTGCCGATCTTAACCAGCATCCCAATTATTTACTGTGGATGATCGCCATTATTGCCGTTGATAATTTAAACACTTTACCTTTTGCCAAACTAAGACAGGAGAACAGGCCCAAGCGGTATGCATTTGCCAGGGTGGCTGGAATTGTGGTAAATGTTTGTGTGGTCATTCTTTTCCTGGGTGTAATTCCTAAAATACTGCAATCAAACCCGGAGAGTTTTTTAAGCAGTTTTTATAATAAAGATTTTGGTTTGGGCTATTACCTGTTTGGTAATCTTTGCGGCAGTTTATTTACTTTAGTGGTACTCTCAAAAGAGATCAGACAGGTAAAGATCCGCTTTGATTTTAAACTCTGGAAAGAAGTGATGCGTTACAGTGCCCCGCTGATCATTGTGGGGCTGGGCGGAATGATCAACGATGTGCTCAGCCGTTTAATTTACAGGCATGTGGTTGACCTGCCGCAAAATGAGGCTGATCATGAACTGGGTATTTTTGCCAATATTTTCCGCATTGCATTGCTCATCACCATTATGATACAGGCTTTTCGCATGGCAGCCGAACCATTTTTCTTTAACCAAAGCAAAGATGAAAATGCGCCAAAGACCTATGCCCGTGTAATGAAATTTTTTGTGATCGCCTGTTGCTTTATGTTCCTGTTCATCGGTTTGTTTTTAGATGCATTCCGCTGGATATTTGTAACCTTTGCAAACAAGCGCTGGGCCGAAGGATTGGAGATAGTACCATTGCTGGCCCTGGGAAATATTTTCCTGGGCATTTATTATAACCTCAGTGTGTGGTACAAACTCACCAATAAAAATACCATTGGTGCAATGATCACCATTGGCGGCGCAGTAATTACCATTGTGCTTAATGTTGTGCTTATTCCCAAATTACATTACACCGGTGCGGCCATTGCAACTTTTAGCTGTTATTTATTTATGATGCTGGCCAGTTATTTCCTCGGACAAAAATATTATCCTGTTCCTTACCCTGTAAAAAAATTGGTGGCTTATTTAACTTTGTCAGTACTCATCTACTTTTTTCATCTTGGACTTGTAAAACTGGTTACTGACTCATTATTATTTTCGTTGGGCACGGGCTTTGTATTATTTATTTGCTTTACCTGGTTCGTTACCAGGATAGAAGCAAAGGAACTGGCAAAGATGCCGCTGGTTGGAAAATATTTCAACAGATAAATTTTTTGAGAATGAACAAAGCGCAATTTGGAATGATAGGCCTGGGCACTATGGGAAGAAACCTGGTGCTGAATATTGCCGACCATGGCTTTGCTGTTTGTGGATACGACAGGGATACTGCACAGCAACAACGCTTAATAACAGAAGGAAATGGCAAGCCTGTTGCCGTTGCAGCAAGTCTTGAAGAACTGGTGGCAGGGCTTGATAAACCTGCAAAGATCATGCTGCTGGTGCCTGCCGGTAAAATTGTAGATGCCGTGCTTACAGACCTGGTACCGCTTTTACAAAAAGACGATATTGTTATTGATGGCGGCAATTCTCATTTTACAGATACAGACAGGAGGTATACCCAGCTACAGGCAAGCGGGATCCATTTTATGGGCATGGGTGTAAGCGGTGGTGAGGAAGGTGCCAGGTTTGGTCCCAGCATGATGCCCGGTAGTAATGAACAAAGTTTTAATGCAGTTAAAGATATACTGGAAAGTATTGCGGCTAAAACAGCAGAAGGACCCTGCGTAAGTTTTATTGGAAACGGCGCCGCCGGTCATTACACCAAAATGGTACACAATGGTATTGAATACGCTATGATGCAATTGATCAGTGAAGTGTACGGGTTATTAAAAAACATTGGTGGTTTATCCAATGAAGAGTTACAACAAACATTTGCTGCATGGAACAAAACAGAACTGCAGGGTTTTTTAATTGAAATTACAGCTGATGTATTTTTAAAGAAAGATGATAATACAGGCAATTTGCTTGTAGACATGATCCTGGATAAAGCCAAACAAAAAGGCACCGGTATGTGGACCAGTCAAAGTGCTATGGACCTGAACATTCCCATTCCGGTGATAGATGCAGCAGTAAGCATGCGCTATCTTTCTGCCATGA
>JBDSXS010000096.1:0-12844 GCA_039926045.1 Ferruginibacter sp. | reverse complement strand
AATGCTGTGCTGAAATTTGAGATCACCGGTAAAAGATCAGGAAAAAAAGCAGTGTACGAAGTATCCAGGAAACAACAGTATGCTGAACAAATGAATGTGGTTAAACTATAAATTTCTGCAGTTAAGTGTTCCCCATAAACAAAGAGGCTGCCTTAAAAGGCAGCCTCCCGTTAAACAGTTCATCATATTCTTATGGGAATATACCCAGTTCGCTGTAACTGATAGCAACTTTGTTAATAGCGCTTACATAAGCAGCCGTACGCATATCAGGAATTTCGGGATTATTCTTCCAGATCTCCATGATCTCACGTGTGGCGGTTATCATGGTCTCTTCAAGACCACTATGAACCAGTTCCTGCTCATCTGCCCCGTGAACGATCTGCTTTTTTTGCGATGCGCCAACCGATTTACCTGTAAGGGCTTCCATTTGGTTGATGATCTGCATATTCATATTCTCATTAAATCTTTTTTCCATACGGCCATAACGAACATGGCTTAAATTTTTCAGCCACTCAAAATAACTTACGGTAACGCCGCCTGCATTCAGGTACATATCCGGCACACATAAAATACCTTTTTGTGTAAACACTTCATCAGCTTCTGGTGTACAGGGCCCATTAGCAGCTTCACCAACGATCTTTGCTTTTATCCTCGGTGCATTCTGTCCGTTGATTACATTTTCCAGCGCCGCAGGAATTAAAATGTCACATTCCAGTTCCAGCGCATCAGTATTATTAGCCAGGTTGGTTGCCCCCGGAAAATTCAGGATAGAACCAGATGCTTTGCGGTGTGCAAAAACCTCTTCTTCATTCAAACCATCAGCATTAAAAATAGCGCCTTCATATTCTGCAATGGCAATAACTTTTGCGCCATGTTCACGGAAAAATTTAGCGCAATAAAACCCTACATTACCCATTCCCTGTACTACTACTGTCTTTCCTTCAATGCCCACACTTAAGCCTTGTTTCTTCATTACATCTTCCATGTTGCACACTTCACGAATGCCAAAGAAAACGCCCAGGCCCGTTGCTTCTGTACGGCCACGTACGCCACCTTGTGTTACGGGCTTACCGGTTACACAACCGGCAGCATCTATTTCCCCCGGCTTTAATGAAGCATAGGTATCAACTATCCAGGCCATTTCTCTTGAACCGGTTCCATAATCAGGAGCAGGAACATCAATACCCGGGCCGATGAAATTTTTCTTAACCAGTTCCGATGTGTATCTGCGGGTGATCTTTTCCAGTTCATACTCGCTGTATTTGCGTGGATTGATCTTTATACCCCCTTTACCGCCGCCAAAAGGAACATTCACGATCGCACATTTATAGGTCATCAAACTGGCCAGTGCCATTACTTCATCCTGGTTAACCTCATCGCTGAAACGGATACCACCTTTACAGGGTGCTTTATGATGACTGTGTTGCACACGGTAGGCCTCGATCACTTCAATGCTGCCATCATCCCGCTTTACCGGAAAACGCATTTGGTAAACACTGTTACAGGCTTTTATCTGTTCTAAGATCCCCAAATCCCACTTGGTAAATTTGGCGGCTTTGTCAAAGCTTCTTTCCACGCTCTGGAAAAAGCTGTATGGCTGGTGAGCACTCATAAAATTGGTTTTATATTAGCAATCGTTATTTGAAATTGTTTTGTGTTGGGTGTTTTAAGTTTTGTGTTGGGTTCTTTTCTATTCCTGAGCGCTTGTTAATTTAATGAACGCTAAACTCAAAACCCATAAGTCATAACTTCTTTTGTCTTCATTAATCTCTACCTTTCTCCAGCCTGCTTACTTTTCTATCTAATAAATATACATAAATGAATAAGCCAATCAAAATGGTAAGGCAAACGGCTACCACTACATAAATTTTTCCATTACTCCGCATCACATCTGCCATTTCGGGTTTGTTATCCTGTGCATAGCAAACTGCACTCAACACAAGACTCAGAACAAAAAACCCAAAACGTAATAATAGCTTAGTCATTGATCACTGATTTATCTTTTATTAATTGTAACCTTATTTTTAATGTGGTGATCCAGACACCCAACAGCGTCCAGCCAATTATGGCCGGGTAAAAGACCATGCGCAGGCGACCGTCAATATCTTTAAAATTTAAGGCCGGGTTACCACTATCGCTGCCGGGTGCACCGGGGTGTAAACTTCCAACTAAACGGGGTATTATCCAAATACTTGGAAACAACATAGCAAATGCAAAAATATTGTACACAGCACTTACCCGGGCTTTCTTGTCCATATCGGTAAATGAACCCCGCAAAACAAAATAGGCTCCATAGATCAATAATGCAATGGCAGCGCCGATCAGTTTGGGTTCTTTTAAAATGCTACCCAGCGATTGGCTTTGATCGGATACCCAGGTATAATTAGCCCAGATCGTTCCGGTAGCATAACCCAATATGCCAAAAAATGAACCTACCGCAGCAAATTGATGGGCAAAAATATCATTGCGCAAACCAAAGCCCCGGAGGTATTTAATACTGTAAACAAAGCTGGTACCAAATAAGATCATCATACCAAACCACATACAAACATGAAAATAAAGATTACGTATTGTTTCATTTAAGATAAACAAACGGGGCACATCCATCAGCAAACCACCAACAACCGTGTAGATCAACAACAGAAAGGATAATATTTTCCACCAATTTTTCTTCAAAAAAAAGAAATTTTATTGAGTTGGCAAAGATAGGGGGTTATAAGTTATTTGTTAGGAGTTAAAGGTTATTTTTAAAGGCCGATACTGAATGCTGGATACTTAATAAGAGTTCAAAAGAATATGGGGCTATCCAGCATCAAGAATCCAGTATCAAGTTTCATTTAATCCTTCCATAAGTAAGGAAATAAGATAACGGCTAAAGCGATCACTAACACATCCAGTCCAATGATCAACCCGGCCAGTTGCAATACCACCCCTTCTTTAAACACTTCAGAAAATGCGGCCTTGCTTAACCTCATCAGCATCAAAAGCTGGGGAAGAATTACCGGAAAACCCAGGATGGCGATCAACGCTGCATTTTGCTGAGCTTTGGCTGCAATGGCGCTCATTAATGTAAATACAATGCTTAAGCCGGCGCCACCCAAAATCACGATCCCGATAAAACGGAGACTGTTGTCAATGGGATTATTCAAAAAGATAACGAACAGTAATAAGCTGATCAGGCTCATACATATCATCAGCATTACATTGTATAATATTTTGGATACAATAAACTCAACCGGGGAAGCGATAGAATAATAATATAACATACGGCCACGGTTTTCCTGTAAAAAACTTTTTGCCACGGCATTTACACAAATAAATAACTGTATTACCCAAAACAAACCGTTCCATACATTGGCATCCAGTTTATCCATGGATAAAAAGAGCACATAAATAGTGGAAGCTATGTATAACAGGATACCATAAAAAGTGTGTTTCTGCCTGAACTCAAGCAGAATATCTTTTTTTAAAAGCGTAGCTATCCTTGTAAACATGATGCCTGTTAAATATTAAACCTTTAAGCTGTTGGACTATTAAACCATATATCTCGCTTTGGAAAACCGCCTTCGACAAGCTCAGGCTTGACAGCTTTCTGTCATGTTGAGCTTGTCGAAACATAGACAGAATGCGGTTTTATAAAAGAAATTTAGTTTCAATAGCACAACACGTTAATCCTTCAATTGTGCACATTGCCTGCACCTTGGTTCGTAAATGTCTTTTTCACCCAGGAGTACCTGTGGCCCCTCGGCTATCTTGCGATAACTGATATTGGCAATATTGCCGCATTTCATACAGATGGCGTGCAGCTTGGTAATATAATCTGCCTTAGCCAGGAGGTTGGGCATTTGTCCGAACGGATTACCTAAATAGTCCATATCAAGTCCGGCTACAATCACCCTGATGCCCTTTTGTGCCAGTTGTTCACAAACATTGCTCACCTGGTCATCAAAGAACTGGGCTTCGTCAATGCCCACCACATCTACATCCTGGGCCAGTAATAAAATTTTAAGCGAATTATCAACCGGGGTTGATTGTATAAAATTGGTATCGTGACTTACGATCTTAACCTCGTCATAACGGGTGTCAATAGCGGGTTTAAAGATCTCCACTTTTAAATTGGCGATCTTTACTCTTTTCAACCGGCGTATCAGTTCTTCGGTCTTTCCGCTGAACATACTGCCGCAGATCACTTCGATCCATCCTCTTCTTTCTCCTTTTAAATTGGGTTCTATAAACATTTAAGTATTTTTTATAAAAATCAGTTAGTACCTTGGGGGCCATAGTTTTTTAACGGCGCCTTCGTTCAGCATGGGCATCAAAAGTATAATAATATCATGGAAAGAGTGGAGACACTCCTAAAAAAATTACAGGACCAGTTTGAAGCAAGGGCTTCGGCAGAGCAATTGTTGCTTACGGTTCAAATGTTACAGGCAGAATTACTGCACCTGCAGATTGACCATGGGTCTTCTTCTCAAAATGAGACTGTGTCTGTTACTGTATCAAATATGAATACAGGGATCAATGGCTCCAGGATAGATAAAATTGCTGAAGTAAAAGAAGAAGAAAAAACTACAGAACTTTTACTGGTTGATGAATCAGAACTGGAAGCTGAACTGGAAGAAATAAAGAGAAATGCTGAAGTGATGCAGAAGATAAGTGTACAAAACAAACCCAGTATCATTTTTGAAACAGAAGATGATGTACCTACTTTATCTCATCAAATACCACCTGTTCAAAAACCAAATCCAGAAACTACTTTTAAAGATATCAATGAATCTGCCGGCAATAATGGCTCTTCATTAAATGAAAAATTGAAGCAATCAAAAATTGATCTGGGTGATACTTTAACGGAAGTGCCCATCAGGGACCTGAGAAAAGCCATCGGTGTAAATGACAGGTTCCAGTTCATTAATGAATTGTTCCGCGGTGATGAAGCGGCGTATGAAAGAAGCATCAAGACCATCAATGGCTTTTCCATTTTTGCCGAGGCAGAATACTGGATACAGCGGGAGCTAAAAGTTAAGAATGGCTGGGATCCCGGCAATGAGATGGTTGCCCAGTTCTATCAACTGGTTAAAAGGCGCTTCTCCTGAATGAACTGAATTATTTTTTTTGTTGCGCCTGCATGCGCATGTACAAATTGCAAAGCCGCTTTTCCCCTTTCTGTTCTATTCTTATCATCATTCAGCAAATTGATCATGGTTGAGTCTAGGTTAATGGGACCGTCTATACTCAGGCCACCACCGGCATTCAGCAGACCAATGGCTTCTTCAAATTTTTCATACACCGGGCCATACACAACAGGCTTTCCATAAACTGCCGCTTCCAGCACATTGTGAACACCATCGCTGCCAAAACCTCCGCCAACATAAGCAATGGTTGCATAATAATATAGGCGTGAAAGCATGCCCACATTATCGATAATTAAAACATTGGGAGGTGAAAATTGTTCGTCCGCAGGACCCTGTGGGTTGTCCGGTGTCCGTTGTCCGTTGTCCGTAGATATTTTCACCAGCTCCGAATAAAATATTGATCTCGGAAATTCATCTTTCACATCTTTCAGATTTTCCTCATCAATTTCGTGCGGAGCAATAATGAATTTTATATCCGGGTGTACATTCACAAAATGCAGTAGCTCAATTTCATCTTCCTCCCAGGTACTGCCTGCAACAATTACCGGGCTATCACCGCAAAATCCGGCAATATGCGGAACAGGTATAAATTTTCCGGCAATTTCAAGCACCCGGTCAAACCTGGTATCACCATTAATGGATACATTACTTGTAAATCCTAATGTAGACAGCAATTTTTTTGACTCTTCATTCTGTACAAAAAATTGGGTAAATGTTGCCAGCATTTCTCTCCATATCTGGCCATACCAGGCAAAGAAAGGCTGATGCTTCCGGAATATCCCTGATACCAGCACAGTGGGGACGTTCCTTTGCTTTAATGCGGTGAGGTAATAAAACCAGTATTCGTATTTTACCCAAAGTACTAATGATGGGTTTACAGCATCCAGGAATTTTTTTGCATTTGAAGCTGAATCCATCGGCAGGTAAAAAACATGATCCGCTCCTTTGTAATCCTTCATCACTTCATAACCACTGGGCGAAAAAAAAGTGAGTATGATCTTTTGACCCGGATCTTCGGCTTTCAGCGCTTCCAGCAAGGGCCTGCCCTGTTCAAACTCGCCGAGGCTGGCGCAGTGCATCCAGATAGGTTTGGTCCCGCCCGGGGCGGGAGGAGTTTGGAGTTTGGAGTTGATCGTAGCGAAGATGTTCTTCCGGCCATTTAGCCATTTTTGAGCTTTGGGGTTCCATAACGAGGCAATTCTTATTCCAATGGAATATAGGACCAGGAAAAGATTATATAAAAATTTACTCAACATGTAATTGTCAGCAAATCTATATAAAAAAAGTTGCCTTCGATGAAAGCCACGTGCAATTGTAGCAACTGCAAGCCGCAGACTGCCAACTGCCAACTGCCAACTGCTTTTGCCAACTGCATATTGAATCCTTATCTTTGCGGCGCATAAAAATAAGTTATATGAGGCCTCTACAAATGGTTGATACCAAAACGCAATACCTTAAAATAAAATCCGAAGTTGATGCTGCGGTTTTAGCTGTAATGGAAAGCTCTATGTTCATTGGCGGAAAAGTGGTCAATGAATTTGCCGACAATCTTGCCAAATACCATGGCAGCAAACATTGTATTCCATGTGCCAACGGAACCGATGCTTTGCAGATCGCCATGATGGCGCTTGGTCTGCAGGCAGGTGATGAGGTCATCACACCTTCCTTTACCTATATTGCTACCGTTGAAGTTGCAGCCTTACTCAACATCAAGCCCGTTTTTGTTGAAGTTGACCCTAAAACTTTTTGTATAGATCCTGAAGCTATTGAAAAAGCCATTACTCCCAAAACAAAAGCGATTGTACCGGTGCATTTATATGGCCAGGCTGCCGATATGGAAAAGATCATGGCCATTGCTGCCAAACATAATTTACCGGTGATCGAGGATAACGCACAGGCCATAGGTTGTGATTATACTTTCAGTGACGGCACGATTAAAAAAACAGGAAGCATAGGCCAGATCGGCTGCACTTCCTTTTACCCATCAAAAAACCTGGGAGCTTTTGGAGATGGCGGTGCTATGTTTACCGATGATGATGAACTGGCTGCCAAATTAAAAATGATCGCATCTCATGGTCAAAGCAAACGCTATTACCATGATGTGGTTGGCTGTAATTCAAGACTGGACGCCATGCAGGCGGCTATCCTGGACATCAAACTGAAACACCTGGATGAATACATTGCAGCCCGTAGAAAAGCGGCAGATTTTTATGATAAAGCTTTTGCAGAAAATAAATTCATAACTATTCCGTTTAGAGCTGACAATAATAAACACGTATTTCATCAATACACGATAACCCTGAACGGTGTTGACCGCGATGGCCTGAACCAATTTCTGACTGATAATGGCGTACCAAACATGGTCTATTACCCCGTACCTGCACACAAACAAAAAATGTTTGATGCTTTTGGTGGCAGTGATTATGAATTGCCCCTGACAGATTGGTTAACAGAAAGGGTAATTTCGTTACCCATACATACAGAGTTGGATGAAGAACAACAACAATTCATTGTATCAAAAGTTTTGGAGTTTGTGAACCGTTAATTGTTATTGGTTAATTGTTATTAGGTTTGTAGCATGGATAACTTAAAATCATTTGAAGAATTAAACTGCTGGAAAGAAGCAGTTTTATTAAGGAAAGATTTAAAGTCCATTATCAATACTTTTCCAAAGCACGAAGAATATAAATTAAAAGACCAGTTGATGAGATGTCTTCGGTCAGTAACAAATAATATTGCAGAAGGTTACGGAAGGTTTAATTACCAGGAAAACATTCAATTTTGCAGGATCAGCAGGGGATCTCTGTACGAAACAATTGATCATTTAATAATAGCTGAAGAAGAAAGCTATATTTCTGCAACTGAGTTGGCAAACTGGAAAGAAAGAATAAATAAATGCCTCGCACTTTTAAATGGATATATCAACTACCTGAAAAAAGCAAAAGATGCCGGCAATTAACGAATAACAAATAACTATTAACGAATAACAGTTCAAAGATGAAAATTGCAGTTATTGGAACAGGCTATGTAGGATTGGTAACAGGCACCTGCTTTGCAGAAACCGGTAATACCGTTACCTGTGTTGATATTGATGAGACCAAGATCAACAAGCTTAATTCAGGCAAGCTCACCATTTATGAACCCGGCCTTGAAAAATTATTTCTCCGTAACCAGAAAGAAAACCGTCTTCATTTTACAACTTCTTTACAGGATGGCATTGCCGGCGCCCACATCATTTTCCTGGCTTTACCAACTCCCCCCGGCGAAGACGGCAGTGCTGACCTGCAATACATACTTGGTGTATCGGATGAACTGGGGAAATTAATTTCACAGTACGTGGTCATCATTGATAAAAGTACCGTACCTGTAGGCACTGCTGATAAAGTACATGCGGCTATTTCCAAAAATGCAAAAGCTGATTTTGATGTGGTTTCCAATCCCGAATTTTTGCGAGAAGGTGTAGCCGTTGATGATTTTATGAAACCAGACAGGGTGATCATCGGCACAACATCTGAAAAGGCGAAGAAGATATTGAACGATCTGTACCTGCCTTTTGTGCGCCAGGGAAATCCCATTATTTATATGGATGAAAAAAGTGCCGAGCTTACCAAATATGCAGCCAATGCGTTCCTGGCAACAAAGATCACTTTCATGAATGAGATCGCACAACTGTGCGAACGCCTGGGCGCTGACGTGGATATGGTGCGTAAAGGTATTGGCAGCGATGAAAGAATCGGCAGAAGATTTTTATTCCCTGGCATTGGTTATGGAGGCAGTTGTTTCCCAAAAGATGTACAGGCCTTAGCCAAGTCTTCGGCTGATGTGAATTATGAATTTAAGATACTGGATGCTGTGATGGAGATCAATGAAAAACAAAAAATGCATTTGATCCCAAAAATAAAGGCATGGTTCAACAATGATCTCAAGGGCAAAAAAATTGCCATCTGGGGTTTGGCATTTAAACCCAACACCGATGACATACGGGAAGCTCCTGCATTAGCCATTATTGAGGCCTTACTGGCTGAGGGTGCAGTGATCACTGCCTACGATCCGGAAGCTATGAATAATGTAAAAGTTTTACTGGGTAATAGGATTAATTTTGCCGAACGACAGTATGATGCCCTGATCGATGGAGAAGCCCTGGTCATTGCCACAGAGTGGAGTGAATTCAGGACTCCGGATTTTAACAACATCATCTCTTTATTGAAAAATAAAGTAATTTTCGATGGCCGGAATCTTTTTGACCTGGCTAAAATGGAAGAACTTGGTTTTCATTATGAGAGTGTGGGCAGAAAAACAGTTAAACCCCAAACCCCTAAAGGGGCTTAATACCCTGAATTTCCAAAGAGGATTTATTAAACTGGCAGCATGAATATTGAAAATATAATAGAAACTTCAGAGTCTGGTTCCCCCTTTAGGGGGCGGAAAGGGCAACGAATTTTAATTACCGGAGCAGCGGGTTTTTTAGGTTCTCACCTTTGCGACCGTTTTATTAAAGAGGGTTACCAGGTAATGGGCATGGATAATTTAATTACCGGCGACCTGAAGAATATTGAGCACCTTTTTAAATTAAAGGAGTTTGAATTTTACCACCATGATGTTTCCAAATTTATACACGTAACCGGCAACCTCGATTATATTTTACACTTTGCATCACCCGCCAGCCCTATAGATTATTTGAAGATCCCGATTCAAACCTTAAAAGTAAGTTCGTTGGGTACACATAATTGTCTTGGATTGGCCAAAGCAAAAAATGCCAGGATATTGGTTGCCTCCACCAGTGAAGTTTATGGTGACCCGCTGGTTCATCCGCAAACGGAAGAATACTGGGGAAATGTAAACCCCGTTGGACCACGTGGGGTTTACGATGAAGCCAAACGCTTCATGGAAGCTATCACCATGGCCTATCATACTTTTCATGATGTTGACACCAGGATAGTAAGGATCTTTAATACTTATGGAACAAGAATGCGGTTGAATGACGGAAGGGCATTACCTGCATTTATTGGCCAGGCACTGCGTGGCGAAGACCTGACGGTTTTTGGTGATGGCAGCCAGACCCGTAGCTTCTGCTATGTTGATGACCTTGTTGAAGGTATTTACCGCCTGTTGATGAGTGATTATGCAGAGCCCGTTAATATTGGCAACCCCGATGAGATCTCGCTGCTGGAATTTGCCGAAGAGATCATAAAACTAACCGGTACAAAACAAAAAATTGTTTTTAAAGAATTACCTACTGATGATCCAAAACAACGCCAGCCGGATATTACAAAAGCAAAAGAATTACTGGGATGGGAACCAAAAGTCTCAAGAGCCGAAGGATTAAAGATCACGTACGAATATTTTAAAAATTTACCGAAAGAAGAATTAAATAAATTACCGAAAGAGTTTCAATAAATCAAAAATCAAAAGTGAAAATTCAAAAAGGATTCCACAGTTGCCAGGTTTTATTTTTTAATTTTTACTTTATACTTTAAAAATATGTACCACGAATTATTAGATAAGAAAAAGACATTGGCCGTAATTGGCCTTGGTTATGTTGGCCTGCCCATTGCTTTGGAATTTGCAAAGAAGATCAAAGTAATTGGTTTTGATATTAATGCAGAGCGTGTTGAAATGATGCGCAATAGTATTGACCCAAGCCAGGAGTTGGAAGCTGCAGATTTTGAAGGCTGCGATATTGAATTCACCAACAACCTGGATGTATTGCGCAAAGCAAACTTCTTTATTGTTGCTGTACCCACACCGGTTGACAAGCATAATGTACCCGACCTGGTTCCGGTAACACGTGCCAGCGAAACCATTGGAAAAGTTATCAAGAAAGGAGATTACGTGGTGTATGAAAGCACGGTGTATCCCGGTTGTACTGAAGAAGACTGTGTTCCTATCATAGAAAAAATATCCGGTTTAAAAATGACTGATGATTATATGATAGGTTATTCACCCGAAAGAATAAACCCGGGCGACAAAGAACATACCATCAGCACGATCATAAAAGTAGTGAGTGGTTGCTGTGAAGAAAGCCTGGAGACCATTGCAAAAGTGTATGAGCTTGTTGTAAAAGCCGGTGTACACAAAGCATCATCGATTAAAGTAGCAGAAGCCGCAAAGATCATTGAGAACACACAACGTGACCTGAATATTGCATTGATGAATGAGCTCTCCATCATTTTTGATAAAATGAATATCAATACCTACGAAGTTTTGGAAGCTGCCGGCACCAAATGGAATTTTCTGAAATTTCAACCGGGACTTGTTGGCGGGCATTGCATTGGTGTTGACCCGTATTACCTTACTTACAAATCAAAAAAGCTGGGTTATAATTCCCAGGTTATTTTGGCCGGCCGCCATATAAATGATGCTATGGCCGGGTATGTTGCCCGGAAAATATTACAGAACATCATTCAAACCAATGGCAATATAAAAGATGCAAAAGTTTTGGTAATGGGCGCTACTTTTAAAGAGAATGTAAGTGATATCAGGAACAGTAAAGTGGCAGATGTTATTAAAGAGCTGAAGGCCTATTCATTGAATGTTGATGTTACAGATCCCTATGCCGAAAGTGCAGAACTGAACCATGAATATGGATTTGAGCTGACCGAAACACTGGGCAAGGATTACGATGCAGTATTGGTTACTGTGCCTCATGATGAATATAAAAAACTGGATGATGCTTATTTTGCATCAATAACCAAAGAGCATGCAATTATTGGAGATTTGAAAGGAATTTACAGGAATAAAATAATATCAAGGAAATATTGGAGTTTGTAGCCCCCATCCCCTGAAGGGGAGTTATACAACGTCTATAAACAATAACAACACTAAACTGATTTTTGTAATGAGTGTGATAAATGAAGAGCTGATCAAGATGAACTCCCCTTCAGGGGATGGGGGCTTTCATACCGCAGACTTAAGTCAATCATCATTCCTCATCACGGGCGGAGCAGGTTTTATCGGCAGCCATATTGCTGAATACCTGTTACAAAACGGCGCTAAGAAAGTGAGGGTGCTTGATAATTTTGCAAACGGGTTTCAAACCAATCTTGATATTTTACAAAAATACCCTTCATTTGAATTTATTGAAGGCGATATACGTAATATAGAAACCTGTCAGCAGGCTTGTGCCGGGATGGATTATGTTAGTCACCAGGCAGCATTGGGCTCTGTGCCACGCAGCATTAAAGAGCCGGTTTATTTTACTGAGGTTAATGTGGGTGGCTTTGCAAATATGTTGAAGGCATCCATTGACAATAATATAAAACAGTTTGTGTACGCTTCATCATCATCTGTTTATGGTGATGAACCTACTTTACCTAAACAGGAAAACAAAATAGGGAATTGTTTATCGCCTTATGCCGCTACAAAAAAAACAAATGAATTATATGCACAGGTCTTTGCCGATGTGTATGGGATAAAATTAATGGGCTTCAGGTACTTCAATATTTTTGGCCCGCGCCAGGACCCTGACGGGGCTTATGCTGCAGTGATCCCACTGTTTGTAAAGAACATCATGAACCGTACCCCGGTTTATATCAACGGCGATGGTGCGCAAACCCGTGACTTTACTTTTATTGACAATGCTGTGCAGGTTAATATCAAAGGAATGCTTACTGATAATGCAGAAGCATTTAATAAAGTGTACAATGTTGCTGTTGGCGAGAACTTTACAGTGAACTACCTGTACAATGCCTGCACCGATTATTTGAAAAGTG
>JBDSXS010000095.1:0-4630 GCA_039926045.1 Ferruginibacter sp. | reverse complement strand
TACAACTGGTAGACAAAGATGTGATAGCTATAACAGCTACAAGATAGACGAGCCTGTACTTCATTGTATTTAACTTTGAGGGTATTGGGCAAATGTAATGATTATTTTGAATTATCATCGCTTATATGGTTGATTCTAAAATAATTTTTCTAACAAAATTTGACCCCGAAAACTGTAAACGCCGGAAAAATACAAATATTGTGTTTACGGGTTCAAATCTAATTCGCATAAATCGAATATTATAAACAGATTATTATAAGTCTTAGCTGGATGGAATTAGGGGGTTGTTTTCAAGGATGGAATGGGGATGTAATTTCGATAGTTTTTAGGTACCAGCAAAAAAAATCATAGTTTTTCTTCCCTTCAGCTCAGTGAAATCAGGAGGGCTGTATAGTTAATCCATTCCTGGCTTCCACATTTCAGGATATGGCAATCTTGAAATCCGATCTGTATTTTGGGGCTTTTAGCATGTGATTTTTTTATAAAAATACAGGATTAGCAAAGTTTCACGCATTAAATCAACCCCGTTTATGATTGGGTATGTCTGGACTGTTATCGCAAAAAATGACAGCGTTTTTCAGTTTACAATCGCCCGTTTTGCAAATGTTAAGGAAATCACAAAAAAGATATCATTTCTTTTTAAGTGAACAAAGGTAGAGTTCCAAAGCGCTTACCATACTTTGGGCCTGTGGTTGTGGAGCTTTTATATCCAGTACCAGGCCTGCTTCTTCTGCAGCTTTAAAAGTATTGGCTCCAAAAGCGCCTATTTTGGTTCCGTTTTGTTTGAACTTGGGGAAATTCTCGATCAGGCTTTTTACACCACCCGGAGTGAAAAAACAGATCACATCATATCCCCTGGACATTACTTCAGTAATATCGTTGCTTATGATCCTGTACATCACCGGGGTGGCGTGCTCACAGTTATTCGAAATTAACCAGTTGGTTATCTCGTTATCAAAAGATTCGGAACAGGGATACAGGAACTTCTCATTATCCTTATGTTTATTAATTACATCAAACAGGCTTTTATTAGTGCCATCTGCCCCATAAAAAACCTTACGCTTTCGATATAAAATAAATTTTTGAAGATAAAGGGCCACAGCTTCGGTTATGCAGAAATATTTTGTTTCCTGGGAAACACTCACTTTCATTTCATCGCAAACACGAAAGAAATGGTCAATGGCATTGCGACTTGTGAAAATCACTGCCGAATAACAGGCAATATCTATCTTTTGTTTACGGAAATCTTTGGCTTGTATGCCATCTACTACTATAAAAGGATGAAAGTCAAGGTTGAGGCTATATTTCCTGGCCAAATCAAAATACGGAGACTTATCGCCGTCTGGCTTTGGCTGGGTAATGAGTACTTTTTTAACTGCTTTTGCTGAGGTAACAGCCTGTATTGAACCGTTTGTAACCATAAATTAGTTTCTGCAATTGGTCTACAAAGTTAGAGGTTTTTACTCAAATAAACCATTAAACCCTTGTAAATCAGCAAAAGGGGCAATAATTCTATCCCCGTTAAGTACAACATAAAATGGAAACGGCTGATTTTTAATTGGTTTTGAAGCAGACCATAAGATCTGAAAAAACGTAAAAGCAAAAATATTCCAATACTCATGAGTGAAATTAAAGCAGCAATTCTTACAATGGTATTATCAGAAAAAGCGAGGATGACAGTAAATGGGACAAGGAAAATACCAATGATCTTATTTATAAGAAAAATAATAAATACATAGGTGTCGGTTACTTCCTCTAGCCCACTAATCCAACCCGTAAACTTCAGTGTGCAATACTTAATAAAATAGATCAGGCCCAGAATGGCCATTGATGAAAAGATCATTATCCATTTATTGTCTTCATTGATCAACCGGTAATGCAATAAAAGCATATAGACATATACTCCACCACTAATAAAAAAGAAAAGATTAAAAAACATAGAAGGCAATTTTGCCTGCAACAACTGGTCTGTCAGCTGGCTTTGCCTCAGCGAGGTATTAAAAAATACCCGGAACATGTTTGTAAAATAACGATTGTTGAAGAATTTAAACAAGGCCAGTAACAAAACGATCCCGGCAATTAAATAAAATGTTGAGCCGTTGCCCTTATCTTTTCTAAACTTTACAGACAATGAAACCGGCTCTGCATCACTATTCAAAACTTTATTCTTCATTTTAAAAACAGGCCCGGGGGAGAAAGGTGAAATGGAAGAATCAACAACAGGAATTACAACAGAATCAACGCCAGAAGTGTTTGGCAAAGGATCAGGTTTTGTAACTGCCGAATCGATGTTTTGAGCACATAATGAAGCAGAGAAAACAATTAAACACAACAAGAAGAACAATACCTGCTTCACGTAAAAATTTATTTAACTGCAAAAATAGAGGCTGCTGCTGAGACTTTTAAAAGTAATTGACATACCCAAAATGAATTTTGGACGCTTCCCTTAAATTTAACTTTACATCATTTCGTTTACCGGCTGCATAACTGATATTCAATAAGCCAAATTTTGTTTCAAATGCAAGTCCCAGGCCTGCACCAATAAAATTATTATTAAGGTTTATAGCCTGGTGCTTATTTTTAACCCAGCCCCCGTCTATAAATCCAAACATGAAGGAATTAAGCGCAAGGCGGTAACGGTACTCGGCTGTTAACACGGCATATTGCGTTGCATAAATACTTTCTTCGCTAAAACCCCGGAGTATCTTATAGCCGCCGATCTGGAACAATTCATTACGGAAAATATTGGGGCTGATATAGAGCCCGCCGTTGAGGGCAGTTTTTACAGTACCTTGTTTACCCACCGGGAAATAATGTGCAGCGCCAAGTTTTACCCTGAACTGGTATGACCTTGTTTTTACTGAATCGTATAAACTTGCATAATTAAAAGCCGGGTCTTTTAGGTTCAGTATCTCGTTATTCCTTTTAATATTTTTTATACCTACTGACCCGGTTATTTTTACTTCATTACCGGTTCGGGGATTAAGGCGGTAATCGGTTTTTATCCACTCATAATCCAGGCCAATATTTATCGCCGTAACATCAATATTAGGAGGTAGTTTTTTTGTGGCTTTTACCAGGTTGGTGTCTACACCGGTTCCCAATAAAAAACTATTCTGCCACTGCACAAATATTTTGCCTGATTGATTGGCTGACAAAAGATACTGAAGGCCGGCCAGTGCATTAACCTGTAAAAAAGAGGAATCCTTTTTAAACAGGTCAAACAAAAAATCGAAGCCGAAATTGGAATTAAAGATATAAGGTTGCTGGTACCCCAAATTCAGTCTTGGAGATTTGGGTTGTAACTGTTGCCATTTAAATAAAATGGTTTCACCGTTATTTAAAGCATTTTTCAGGTCGAGGTTCACATCAGCAGTTAACTGCAACTTTCCGGTAGCTCCACCCGGTAAAAATCCAATTAAAAAATTAACCTGGCTGCTTCTCTTTGGTGCCAGGTAAAGATTAAGGACAGAACCCGTGCCCAGCATGGTAATATCATTGGGCTGTACTTCCTGTAAATACGGAAGTTCCAGCATACGTTTACCTACCTGCTCCAGTTTTTCTTTGTTATATAAGCTGCCGTTGGATATCCCTAAATAATGCCGTAGAAATCTTGACGAGATCTTTGCCTTACCAAAGATCCTGATGCTGTCAACATGATATAAAAGACCTTTCCTTGATTTCATGATAGCTTCCATTTTATCATCATCAAGACGGATGCTGTCTAAAAATATTTGGGCAAAAGGATAACCATTTTTTTCATAGTAATTTAATATCCTTTCCTGTAGCGAAATAAGTTGGGGGATATTAAGCAGTTTGCCGGTGTAATCCTTTTCTTTGAACCGGCTGTCATCTATGGCTGCTTTTTCAATACTGTCGGCTTTTAATTTTATCCATTGGTATTGCTTTCCTAAAAATAAACGAATGGTTGTAAAAAGCTCGTTTTCAAAAATACTATCAACAGATGCTGTAGGATAACCTTTTGAACTCAGCAAAGTTGGTAAGCCCTGGATATAACTCCTGCATAATAATTTGTTTGCAAAACCGGTTTGTAATTTCAGAGGCTGCGGGTTAAAGGAGTTATCTTTGTCAACGAATTGGATCTGCAATTGATAGGTAGAATTTTTTGTTGATTGTGCAGTGCCATGTAAAACAGACAGTAAAATGCCTGTACACAGCCATACAGGAAACAGAATTTTACAGCGTATTAATTTAACAGGCGTCATTAATAATCAAATCTAAAATATTATCCCGATACTTATCGGGACTAAAAACATAAATCTTTGCCGGGCATTTATATTCATATCCCTTTTTGTAAACAGGCCTGTCATTATTGTAATTTTCATTTTTCAACTTCATTGGGCCAAATGGAAAAAATGGTGCAGGCCATCGTTAAAGAAATCGCCTCATCCCCGTCCCTTCTCCTTGAGGAGAAGGGTGAGGCGGAGATTGAAGCGAAGACCGGGAAAGAGATCATTTCAACATTATATTTTGGAGGAGGTACACCAAGCATTTTAACTATTGATGACCTGAAATTAATTTTTAAAGCATTACATGATCGTTTTGCATTTGCAGCTGATATTGAGATCACCCTGGAAGCAAACCCCGATGATATTAACGATCTGAAATT
>JBDSXS010000094.1:0-10862 GCA_039926045.1 Ferruginibacter sp. | reverse complement strand
GTGGGAGCACACGGGTTCGAACCGCGGACCCTCTGCTTGTAAGGCAGATGCTCTAAACCAACTGAGCTATGCTCCCTTTAATTTTCGGACGGCAAAGATAAGGGTTAAATGTTTTCAGCAAAATTTTTTCAGTAATTTCTTAAATTAATCATTACTAAATTCGCAAAATTCAACCTATTTTTGCAGTAGCAATATGTCAATTTACACAAATACCAAATTCCAGGAAGATACAGATACCTTGACTCTGACAGATTCATACTGTAGCCTCATTGTGTGGAACGATGAGGTAAATACATTTGAATGGGTGATTGAAACCTTAATTGAAGTTTGCGGCCATTCAACTGAACAGGCTGAGCAGTGCGCCGTCATCATCGATTCAAAAGGTAAATATGCCGTTAAAGAAGGCAGCTATGATATCTTAAAGCCCCAATGTGTTGCCATTACCGACAGAGGCATCAATGCAACTGTTGATGTGATCGCAAATTAATTCCCATGTTCCTGCTAAGTTCAGCGTTATTTTTTCCGCCATTGAACATGGCTGATGAGGATGGTTTATTGGCCATTGGTGGCGACCTGGGTACAGAACGGTTATTGCTGGCTTATCGCAGCGGTATATTTCCCTGGTATAATGAAGATGACCCCATTTGCTGGTGGAGCCCCGATCCCCGTTTTGTTCTATACCCGGCTGAATTGAAAATAAGCAGCAGCATGAGAACGGTTTTACAAAATGGCAAATTCAGGTTTACCTTAAACCGTGCATTTGCACAGGTGATACAAAACTGTAAAACTGTTTCCCGGAATGGGCAGGATGGTACCTGGATATCACCCGCCATGCAAAAAGCTTACATCCGTTTACATGAACTGGGCTATGCCCACAGCGCCGAAACATGGCTTGATGGTGAACTTGTTGGAGGGTTATATGGCATCAGGATGGGTAGTATCTTTTTTGGTGAAAGCATGTTCAGTTTAAAAACAAATGCCAGCAAGTTTGCCTTTATTAAATACGTACAGCAGTTGCAAAAAGAAAATGTTCAACTTATAGACTGCCAGTTGTATACCAATCATTTGGAAAGCCTGGGTGCAAGGATGATATCGAGGAAACTGTTTATTGAAATTCTTACCGCAAATACAGGGCAATAAATTCCTTATTTTTGTCTATATTTTAAAAAAACACCTATGCTATTTGAGTTTACAGAAGAACAGCTGATGATAAAACAGGCCGCAAAGGATTTTGCGGTAAATGAATGCCTCCCGGGCGTTATTGAAAGAGATGAATTACAAAAATTTCCAAAAGAGCAGATCGAAAAATTAGCCGACCTGGGTTTTATGGGCATTATGGTAAAGCCGGAATATGGCGGTAGCGGAATGGATACCATAAGCTATGTATTAGCCATGGAAGAGATCAGTAAGGTTGACGCCAGCGTGAGTGTTAGTGTAAGCGTGAATAATAGTTTGGTTTGTTACGGGTTACAGGAATATGCTACTGAAGAACAAAAACAAAAATATTTGATCCCGCTTGCCCATGGCAAAAAAGATGGCGAATTATATATTGGCGCATTTTTATTGAGTGAGCCTGAAGCAGGCAGTGATGCTACTTCTCAACGTACCACGGCCGAAGATAAAGGCGACTATTATTTATTGAATGGAACCAAGAACTGGATCACCAATGGCAACAGTGCCAGTGTTTACCTGGTCATTGCCCAAACCGATGTAACTAAAGGAAGCCGTGGCATCAATGCTTTTATTGTTGAAAAGAACTGGGCAGGTGTGGAAGTTGGTGCCAAAGAAAATAAATTAGGCATTCGCGGAAGTGATACCCATAGTATTTTATTCACTGACGTTAAGGTACCCAAAGAGAACAGGATCGGTAAAGATGGTTTTGGTTTCAGCTTTGCCATGAAGACACTTGCGGGTGGAAGGATCGGTATTGCCTCACAGGCATTGGGTATTGCATGTGGTGCTTATGAATTGTCGCTTGCATACAGTAAAGAGCGTAAAGCTTTTGGTACCGAGATCATGAACCACCAGATCATCCAGTTTAAACTGGCAGATATGGCCACCAGGATAGAAGCAGCCAGGTTGCTTTGTTTAAAAGCTGCATGGGAGAAGGACCAGGGCATGGATTATACACTCAGCAGCAGCATGGCAAAAGTATTTTCCAGCGAAACAGCTATGTGGACAGCAACTGAAGCCGTACAGATACATGGAGGTTACGGGTTTGTTAAAGAGTACCATGTAGAACGGATGATGAGAGATGCGAAGATCACACAGATCTATGAAGGCACGAGTGAAGTACAGAGGATCGTGATCAGTAGAAGTATATTGAAATAAAGCCCCTCAGCCTCACCCCAAGCCCTCTCCAAAGGAGAGGGAACTCGAAGATAAGAGCGACTAACTATTTGATCTGAACAAAATCCTTTAAAAATTGATTAACGCTTTGCATATTGTTGAGGGAAGAATAAATATTGAAATGGAAGATATAATGTTTGGATTTATTGAATGTACCGCTCCCTCTCTTCGGGAGAGGGAGAAGGAGGGTGAGGCTTATGATCAATAAAGAAAAATACCAGGAAATTATTAATGAGCTGGGTGGCAAAGCCATTTTAGTTGCTGTATCCAAAACAAAGCCCATTGAAGATATACAGGCGCTGTATGACCTGGGCCACCGCGACTTTGGTGAGAATTATGTACAGGAATTAACAGACAAAGAAGCTCAATTACCAAAAGATATACGCTGGCATTTTATCGGTCACCTGCAAAGCAATAAAGTAAAATACATTGCCCCGTTCATACACCTCATTCATGGAGTAGATAGTTATGGTCTGTTAAAAGAAATAAACAAACAAGCCGCAAAACATGCCCGGGAAATAGATTGTTTGTTACAGGTCTATATAGCTAAAGAAGAAACAAAGTTTGGGCTTGATGAAAATGAATTGCATGAATTACTCCGAATTACAACAATTAGTGAATTAACCAATATAAGGATCAACGGATTGATGGGCATGGCTTCTTTTTCAAATAATATAGATCTTGTGCGAAGTGAATTCAAATATTTAAAAGATCTTTTTGATAAATACACTCAACACAAAACCCTAAACACAAAACTCGAAACGCTCTCCATGGGCATGAGTGCCGACTACAAGATAGCCCTGGAAGAAGGCAGTAATATGGTGAGGATCGGCAGTCTTTTATTTGGTGAAAGAAATTATAACAGTTAAAGATGCAAAACCAGGTCCCGGGCCAGCAAAACCCAAAGAATATTTATATTGGCGTGGGGCTTGCTGTGTTGGCAACATTGCTATGGTCTGGGAATTTTATCATAGCAAAAGGCGTTACCAAATCCATTAACCCCATTAGTCTGAGTTTTTACCGTTGGCTTATCGCTTCCATTGTAATATTGCCATTCGCCATCAAACAATTCATCAGCCAATGGCGGGCAGTGCGAACTGCATGGCACTACCTGTTCTGGGCATCCCTCACCGGGGTTGCATTCTTCAATACCTTCGTTTATATCGGCGCCCATTATACTTCCGCCATAAACCTGGCATTGATCGGCACCACGTCCTCTCCCATCATGTCTGTTGCATTCGCACGCATCTTCCTGAAAGAAAAGATCGGACCACTAAAAATGGCCGGCATGATCCTTTGTGCCATTGGTGTGCTGTTTCTCCTGTCGAAAGGTAGTTTTCAAAATCTCCTGCACCTGCATTTCGGAACAGGAGATCTTTGGGTGTTGCTTGCGGCATTTTCGTTTGCTGTTTATAATACCCTGGTGAAGAAGAAACCTGCCACTATCTCTCCGGTTAATTTCCTGTTTACCAGTTTTTTTTTGGGTACGATGATGATGTTACCCTTTTTCGTCTACGAACTAAATAATTCAGCACCTGTTGAATGGACAGGCAATGTCATCTTCTCTGTTCTTTACCTCGGTGTCATCGCTTCGGTGATCTGTTTTCTTATCTGGAATATAGCCATTGGTAAACTCGGCTCCGGCCGTACAGCCCTATTCGGTAACCTCATCCCGGTCTTCAGCAGTATAGAGGCTGCCATCATTCTGCATGAAGATTTTACGTGGGTACATATTACCAGCATGTCCATTGTATTTGCAGGTATCCTGCTGGCTAACCTCGGGCATCACCAATAAATTAATATTGCTGCTAAGTTGCTGTTTTGTTAAAACCTTAACACGCATTGTAAAATGCGGCACGATATTGTATCGTTTGTGCGTAAATAAGATAACTTTGAGATGAACAATACAGTAAACATGGCGGCAACCTTTGAAACAGAAAAAAACAGGAAAGCATTTGCCTATACCGGAATAATATGTGGTGCTATACTTTTGATCGCCCTGCTGGTTTCCTGGGACCTGCCACAACACCCTCCTCAAATTTTACAGGATCTCATTGAAATAAATTTAGGAAATGAAGAAGAAGGCATGGGTGAAGTTCAGCCATTGATCAAAGGCGAAAAATCTCCATCAACTGAATCTGTACCTGAACAACAAACTGCTGCTCCAAAAACTACAAATGCAGAAGAAATAAAAACGGATGACAATACTGATAATGAATCGGCACCGGTAACCAAACCGGTAAAGGCCACAGTTAAGCCCACTACCCCGGCAGTAGTTGTAGCACCACCGGCACCTAAACCACAGAAACCAAAAATTGCCGGTTATAACGGTCCGGCAGGAGGAACAGGAAATGGCGCTACAGAAGATAATGGTTATAAAATGCAAGGCAACAAACCTGGCGGTACCGGTGATGCCGGAAGCCCAAATGGAAAACCAGATAGTTATGGTAATACGCCCGGCGGAAAAACAGGTGGAGGCGGTTTACAGGTATCAAAAGGCGACCGTAGAATCGTAAACAATTATATTTTTATGGGCGACCTGCCCCAGGCAACTATCAAAGCGGTAATAAAAGTTTCACCAGCCGGCAGGGGCACTTTTGTCACATTCGATAAAGGCTCAACCAGTAGTGATTCTAAATATGCAAATGCCATCAGGGGCTATTTACCAAATATTGAATTCAATAAATCTGATCACGAATCGATCGTTACCGTTCCGTTTAATTTCAGGGTTCAGTAATACTGAGCGAAGTCGAAGTATGTTCTATCATGGTGCTGAGCGAAGCCGAAGATCCCCCTTGTACTCCAAACCATTATTCAGCTTTCCCTACATTTGCTGTTGTACATCGTACACCAAACATCGTACATTACATGGATTATCAGCAAACCCTTGATCACCTCTATACACAATTACCTATGTACAGCCGCATTGGTGCTGCTGCTTACAAGGAAGACCTGCACAATACGATCGCGTTATGCCAGGCAATAGGCGATCCTCATACAAAATTTAAAAGCATTCATATTGCCGGCACAAACGGCAAAGGCAGTACCAGTCATATGTTGGCGGCTATATTGCAACAGGCAGGTTATAAGACAGGATTGTACACTTCGCCACATTTAAAAGATTTCAGAGAGCGGATAAAAATTAATGGCGAAATGATCAGCCAGGAATTTGTGGTTGATTTTGTGGAAAGAACAAGAACCATATCCGAACAGATCAAACCTTCTTTTTTTGAGCTGACCGTTGCCATGGCCTTCGAATATTTTGAAAAGCAACAGGTTGATATCGCCGTTATTGAAACCGGCCTTGGGGGCAGGTTAGACAGCACCAATATCATCACCCCTATCCTCTCCATAATAACCAATATCGGTTACGATCATATGGACATATTGGGCGATACACTGGAAAAAATTGCAATTGAAAAAGCCGGTATCATCAAATCCAATATACCTGTTGTAATTGGAGAATATTTACCGGAGACCAAAGACATATTCCTTGATAAAGCCAAACATGCAGGGGCACCTATTTATTTTGCACAGGATGAATATGTTGTTTCAAACATTAACTACAGTATGCAATTGTTGAGTTGCGATATTACAAACACCGAACATGGTATTACGGAATCCTTTGAGCTGGATCTGAACGGCTTATACCAAACCAAAAATATCCGCACCGTATTATGTGCCGAAGGAATCCTGATGAAGCAGGGTTTCAATATTAAAAACGAAGCAGAAAAGCAAGCCTTAAAGAGTGTAAAAAAATTGACCGGCTTATATGGGCGTTGGGATGTGATCAGTGATGCCCCAACTATTATACTGGACGTTGCACACAATGAAGATGGCATTAAACAATTGCTGCATCAGTTGTCAATGGTCCGCTCGCAGAGCCCTGTGGGTCGTCCGTCGTCAGCCCTGCATTTCGTTATGGGCCTGGTCAAAGATAAGGATGCTATAAAATTACTATCCCTCTTACCCAAAGATGCCAAATACTATTTCAGCAATGCACATATTGAACGGGCTTTGCCGCATAAAGATCTACAGGAAAAAGCCAAAGCTTTAGAACTACATGGAGAAAGTTTTGATGACGTGAACAAAGCAATAGCATCAGCAAAAGAAAATGCAAAAGCAGGTGATATCATCATTGTTTGCGGAAGTGTATTTTTAGTGGCTGAGGTAGATACAGCTCTATTTACTTTATAAATATGATCATTTTGATGTAGGAGTATTGGATGCTTTTCCCTTGCTTAAATTAAATAACAATTTCTTATGTTTTAAATGTTTAATTCTTTCATTAAACCTGTTCCCATCAATATTGCCCCAATTAGATTTATCTTCAGCCTGTTTTATCAGCGTATCATAATCATTAGAAACAATAGCTTTTTGAATTTTTTCTCTTGAACTCGGACTGTAATCTCCCCTGTAGATCAGGTCCACGGCATATTCCCTGATCCCAGGATCAACTTTAGATAAATTACAATCTCCATATTTTTTTTCAACATCACTTTTTTGGCAAATTCTTTGAAATTCCCTATCTAACTCCTGGTGTGTATTATTAAAAAGCATTATTTCCTGATCCGTTGTAAGCTCAATTGCACTAATTTCTTTTGTCTCCACAAATTGTTTTGCATTTTCCCCAAAAAGATTGGCGCCATCAGAAAGCAATTCTGCTAATTTACTGTCTACCCCAGCTGCCTTTAAATCTTTCAGGATTTTTGATTTTGATTTTTTTCCCATGTCATAACCCCTTCCAATTGTAACTCCCGACCTTCCTTTTGGCCAATGAGCTTTTTTTGAATAGAATGGACTTTTAGGGTCAGAATTACCCTCATTCGAATAAGTCAGTGATGCGTTTAGTCTTAATGCTGTCATGGCCTTTAGCTTTATTATAAAAAAAATTCATAATAAATGTATATAAATTTTTAACAACAATACCTATAAAAGTGAGGTTTTGTATAATTATTTTTAGACCAGGCAGGTAGGCAAGCAGCAGCTAAGCTTAATTCCGTAGTTATAATATTATTGTTTGTGGGAGCGTATTTTTAATTGCGGAAGTAGATACTGAACTATTTGGAGCTACCTAATTTATCAAACGCATAAAACAAACAGGCAACATGCAATGCCTGTTTAAATTCATTTCTAACCAACATCTGCCGTACTACATCAAGAGGAAAAAGCTGCACTTCTATTTCTTCGTTGGTATCCAGTTGCTGGGCTGTTGTTTTTTTGCCACCTGTTGCTAAATACAGCGCTGTAAAATTGCTCAATACACCCGGGTTCCCTGCTACCTTGCCCAAATAATGGAAATCCGTGAACCGGTACCCTGTTTCTTCCTGTAACTCCCTTCCTATTGCTGTTTCAGCAGTTTCCCCTTCATCAATAAAACCTCCGGGTAATTCTAATATGGTTTCCTCAATGGGATGCCGGTATTGTTTTACAAGCACCACTTCATTATTTTCTGTTATGGCCATGGCACAAACAGTTTCCGGTAATTCTACAACAAAATAAGGATCTACAATTTTACCACCCGGCATTTCACAACGGTCTTCTCTTGCAGTAAAATAAATGTGCCTGCTTAAATATTTTGAAGATAGTTTTTTCCAGTTCATGAAGAAGTTATTTGTTAATCGTTATTAGTGAAACGTAACTCCCAATTAACGATTAACTAATAACCGTTAACGGTTTACCATCCTTTCCTTTCCCTGAGTGAAATTATATGCGCCGTATGGTGCCTGCTATGCCATGCATACATGCCCAGCAAGAACCAAAGTGTCATTTCTTTTTTATGCTCCGGGTGAAAAATGGTTCTGTTCAGATCAGGCTCACTCATATTTTTTAATATCTCGTACCAACGCATATGCAATGCGTGCAGGAGCGTTAAAGAAATATTTACCGGTAAATTTTTTGTATCGATCATTTCTGCCCAGGCTACTTCATCATAAGGTCTGATGGTAGGGTTATCCTCAGTTAGCCCGAGTTTAAAACGTATGTATGCATTCATATGGCTGTCGGCAACATGATGCACAACCTGTTTAACTGTCCAGCCTCCATCCCTGTAACTTGTATTTAATTGCGGTTCATCCAGGTTTAAAATGGCATTTTCCAGGTGCTGGGGTAAGTTCTTAATATCGATCAGCCATTCTCCCAAAAGTTTTTCGGAGAATGGCTGAGTAATATATTTACCTATCGGGTATCTTAGATCTTCATTCATTATTGTCCTGGTTTAGCAACAAAAGGCCTTATCTCTTCCAATGAAATTTCAAATTTCAATGTTGAATGGGGAGGAATGGCCGGGCCATTACCTGCGGCATCATAAGCCAGTTCACTGGGTACATATACTTTCCAATGATCACCCTTCCTCATCAACTGTAACACTTCGATCCAGCCTTTTATTACACCCATCACAGGGAAAATAGCAGGCTGCCCGCTTTTAAAACTGTTTTCAATATCCTCGCCGTCAAATAATGCTACCCTGTAATTTACAACAACTGTATCAACTGATTTTGCTGTTGGTGAATTGGCATCACCGTTTTTTATCACTTCGTATTGCAACCCATCGGGCAAAGTGGTTACTTCTTTACGCTTTTTATTGGCTTCTAAAAAAGCTTTGCCTTTAGTCCTGGCGACAGCGGCTTTTTCAGCAGCAAAAATATCAAGCTGTTTTTGCATGACTGCATTTACCACTTCCGGTGTCATTTTGGAAGGGTTCTTTTTAAACACATCTTCAAGGCCCTTTTGCATTATAGCAGGATTTAACTGGGTTATACCCTGTGCCTGCATATTAGTGGCTACATTAAAGCCCGCAGCATAACTGAAACTATCCAGTAAATTCTTAAACTGTGGGTCTCCTGCTTTAACTGCTGTTTTTGCCGGAACTTTGGCAACACCGGGTTTTGCTTTTGCCTTGGTATCGTTCTGTGCAGTTACAGTACATGTTACTGTTAATAATACGATCGAACTAAGTAATACTTTTTTCATGTGTATATATTTATTGTTTTTTTGTCAGAAAATTCACCTGTAAACATTTCGTTGGAATCAACTTTCGTTCCGTCTCATTTCATCTAATATTTATTTAAAAAAAAAATTGAATTGCAAATAAACGTTTTTTTTAATCATCCCGCATTTCCCTGCCTGTTAAATGTATGAAAACATCTTCCAGGTTAGCCGCTTTTACCTGTTTGGGGCGTTCAAAACCCGAACTCACCAGGTCGTCGATCATTTTATCGGGGCTATCCAGTGATATGATCTTTCCTTCATCTAAAATAGCGATACGGTCGCATAATTGTTCAGCTTCATCCATATAATGGGTGGTGATGATCACGGTTGTCCCCTGGTTCCTGATATCTTTGATGAGTTCCCATAAATTCCGCCTGGCCTGCGGGTCAAGGCCGGTTGTAGGTTCATCCAGGAATATGATCTTTGGTTTGTTGATCAATGTAGTGGCAATAGAGAATCGTTGTTTTTGCCCGCCACTCAATTCCTTGAATTTAGCATTCGACTTATCCTTATCCAGCAATTTTTGTTTTTCCTTTTTATCCAGTTTTGGATCTTGTAAACGCACCCGGTCTTCTTCAGAAATGGTGAGATTCACCAGGCGTAACATCTCATGCGGATCTACATGAGTGTTGTACAGTCCGCAAAACAGCGTAATCAGCTCAGTTAATTTTAATCCCGGGTAATATCCCGAGCTTTGCAACTGCACACCTATTATTTTTTTAATATTATCCGGCTCCCTGTCCAGGTTCATTCCACAAACCGTGATCTCACCACTGGTTTTTTCCCTCAGCGTTTCAATGATCTCCAGGGTGGTGGATTTACCTGCACCATTGGGACCAAGTAATCCAAAGATCTCTCCTTCATAAACATCAAAAGAGATTCCTTTTACGGCCTGGAAATTACCGTAATTCTTGACTAGGTCTTTTACCGATATGATCTTATTTTTCATTGATCCTGGTTATTTTTAAAATATAATTCCATTTTTACATCTGCTGTTAATAAAGGGCTGTCGGTAACTTTAACATGCATAAACCCAAACTGCCCGTATAATTGTAGAGCTGTTTGCAACTGGCTGTTCGAATACAAACTTATTTTTTCTGCATGTAGTTTTTTTGCTGTATCAAGGCAATGGCTCAATAATTTCTTGCCGATACCCTTGCCCCTGTATGCCGGGTCAACAGCCATTTTAACCAACTCATACTCCATATCATTTATTTTGGCGAGGCCTGCAGTACCAATTGCACGACCATCTTCCACCGCAATAAAAATACAGCCACCTTTATCAATTACAGTTCCGTGTGGATCGTTTAAAATATCAAGATCATATTGCTCTATCAAATCATACCTTTCCAGCCATTCAAGGTTCAGCCTTTTAAAATCGGGCAAATATTTATCGTGGTATGTAACTATACTGATCACTGTCTTATTTCCTGATGAATGAATCCAGTTCTTCCATCATCAATTTACTGCCAATAAAGAATGGTGTACGTTCATGTAATTCGGTAGGCTGAATATCCAATATC
>JBDSXS010000093.1:0-8267 GCA_039926045.1 Ferruginibacter sp. | reverse complement strand
GAAATTACTTCTTCTTATGACGATTCTTTCTTAAACGTTTTTTACGCTTGTGTGTTGCAATTTTATGACGTTTTCTCTTTTTACCACAAGGCATAACTAGTCTTTTTTGTGTTTAAAATAATTTTTTTAAAATATGTAAACCGAAAATTACTTCGGTATGTTACCGTAATTGTTTGATCCGTTCATCTACTTCCTGGTTGTAATGTGGATCATTCATCAGCCTTTTACTTACCAGGTACCACTTTATCGCTTCCCCTTTGTTGCCTTTAGCAGCATAAGTATCTGCTAAAAAAGCAACTGCTTCCAGGTTATCCGGCTGAGCATTAACTACCTTTAGTAAACGCTCAAGGGCTTTGTCGTATTGCCCCGAAACATATCCACCCACACCAAGCATCATTTGCGCTTTCATGTTGTTTGAGTCTTTTCTAACAACACCTAATAATTGCTGAATTCCTTTCATCGTCTCTTCCGGTCCGCCAACCCTGCCCTTTCCGAATATGTAGCAACTCCCCAAACCAACTTTCAGATCATCATTGTTCGGGTAAAGTTCTACTCCTTTTTCAAATAAGGCAATCGCCAGTTCTGTTTTCCAGTTTAATTTTGCCTCATCCTGTTCTGCTCTGAGGTTCTGTAAAATTAATTGGGCAGCAAAGGTGAGGTTTTTTTCCGACTTATCCAATTTAGCGGCCTCAGATAAATAATAAACATAAGGTTCAAAAGACTGAACGCTGTCTTTCCAAAAATCAGCCAATCTCGTATTTTCTATAACCAGTTGACTGTTAACATCTCCACGCGTTACACTATTTTCTAATTTAGCCAGGTAGAGAGCCTGGGAAGCTGACAAATGTTTCTTCTCTTCTTCTATAAATTGATGGATATCAAAAGTTTTTATGGCTAATACCGCAGGAGGTACAGTTTTGCTTTTAGGGGCAACTGTTGTTCCAAATTTAAAAATTAAGATCACTAAAGCCAGCCCAATAAAGGTAATTATCAATTTTGTCTTCAACATTTATTAGAACCTGTACTATTTTGCAGGATGGCAAAGGTAAGTTACTCTTCGCTGTCATCATGCTCTTTTTCGCTGGTCTCTTGAATGTTCTTTGAAGATTTTATTTCCAGCATAAATTCTTTTGCCGGCTTAAAGGCGGGAATAAAGTGTTCAGGAATTTCTACTGCAATATTTTTCTTAATGTTGCGACCGATCTTGGCTGCACGTTTTTTTGTAATGAAACTGCCAAACCCACGTATGTATATATTTTCACCTGCTGCCAAAGAGTTTTTAACAGATTTGAACATTGTTTCTAAAGTAACCAGCACATCTACTTTCGGAATGCCGGTTTTGTCTGATATTTGATTAATGAGGTCTGCTTTTCTCATAATGAATTATTTAAAAATTATAGTATTAGAAAAATACAACAAAAAATCTGAAATTCCCAAATAAGATGGTGATTATCAGCTACTTTGTAGTAAATCAAAAATTGGGCCTATTTATTATGATGGTTATAATGTTTTGATTTTCATAGAGATAGGAATTAGATAGATAGTAAAAAATTACATTAACTGTATTTATTGAAAAAGAATTCTGATAAGAGTTATTTTACTAAAAGGCTTTTGCTTTGGAATAAGGATATTAATAACAGGCTTATGCCCTGGAAGGGCGAGAAAGATCCTTACAAGATCTGGCTTAGTGAAATTATTTTGCAACAAACAAGGGTTGAGCAGGGCTGGAATTATTATAACCGCTTTATAGCCACGTTTCCAACTATTGAAAAGCTTGCCAGGGCACCTGAAGAAAAAATTTTTAAACTTTGGGAAGGGCTGGGATATTATACCCGTTGTAAAAACCTGATCGCAACTGCAAAGTTCATTGCAAAACACAAGCAGGGTAAATTTCCCCATACTTATGATGAGATATTAGCCTTAAAAGGGATCGGTCCTTACACTGCAGCAGCAATTGCTTCCTTTGCATTTAATTTGCCTTATGCAGTTGTGGATGGTAATGTCTTTAGGGTATTGGCACGTTTTTATGGAATAGATACCGCAATCGACAGTACTGAAGGAAAAAAGATCTTTACCACATTAGCAGAAGAACTTGTAGATAAAAAAGAGCCGGGAATCTATAACCAGGCCATCATGGATTTTGGAGCAGTGATCTGCAAACCCAAAAATCCCTTATGCACACAATGCTCTTTACAAAAAAAATGTGTCGCTTTTTTAGAGAACAAGATCAATTTACTTCCTGTAAAACTGGGTAAACTCATAAAAAAGAACAGGTGGTTTTATTATTTAATTGTTGAGCATACAGGGAAGATCTATGTAAGAAAAAGAGGTGCAAAAGATATTTGGGAAAACCTATATGAATTTATTTTACTGGAAGCTCCAAAATTATTGACTGTTGAAAAGATAAAAGCAACAGACCTTTATAAAGACATTAGCCGTAAAAACCAAATGGAGATCACAGAAGTTTCCGGCATCTACACGCAACAACTTACCCATCAAACTATCCACGGCAGATTTATTATTATGAAAGCCAAAAATCCACTGTCTCTGCAAGTTTACAAACCTGTAACTTATAAGGAATTAACCAAACTGCCCTTTCCCAAATTCATAACAGCTTATTTGGCAGAAAATGAGTTAAGAGTGCTTGAAAGATAAAAATGTATCTTTAAATTTGTTGAAAGGCAATATGAATCAATAGTACAAACTCTAAAATAAAATTTTATGAGAGGAGTAAATAGGGTAATGTTGATAGGTAACCTGGGAAAAGATCCGGATATGCAGTTTTTGGAGGGGAATATTGGTGTGGCAAAATTTTCATTGGCAACTACAGAAACATACAAGGACAGAAGTGGTAAACTGATCTCGCAAACAGAATGGCATACCGTTGTACTTTGGCGGGGGCTGGCTGAGCTTGCTCAAAAATATTTGCATAAAGGAAGTTTGGTTTATATAGAAGGCCGTTTAAAAACCCGTAGTTGGGAAGATAAAGAAGGCAGCAAAAAATTTGCCACCGAGGTTGTTGGCGATAACCTGATCATGCTGGATAAAAGAAGTGATGGAACCCAGGGTTCACATGGAATGGAAGGTTTCGACGGCCCCGATAATGAACCGGATATACCAACGGCGGATGATGGCTCGGAAAGGTTACCGTTTTAATTGTTTTTATTAAGCTTAAAAATTAAAACTAAAAACAGCATACTATTTTTCAAATAAACTCATTGTTTTGGATTATCATTCGGCTCAGAATTTTTTGGGTTTTCATCTTTTGGCAATCACACCTGCCGCAACTACCGTACTTATTTTTTTAGTCGTTATACTTTTCATGCTATCCTTTTTGCTGGCAGGCTCCGAGATCGCTTTTTTCTCGCTTACATTCAAGGACATTAATATGCTGCGGACAAAAAAACAACCGGCATACCGGCGCATTGTGAGTTTACTGGATCAACCAAAAACATTGCTGGCATCCATGTTGATCAGCAACAGTTTTATAAACATAGGGATCATCTTAATTTCCAATATTTTAATTGATAGCTGGATAATTGGATATCACCTGACTTTCTGGCCCATTTTTTTGATCAAGGTGGGTACTGTTACTTTTTTATTGCTGCTGTTTGGCGAAGTATTACCAAAGGTTTGGGCAACCCATCATAAAATATGGTTTGCTGCTACAGCATCTTTGATAGTTGAAATTTTCAGCAGCATTTTTTACCGCTTCAGTAAACGTATGGTGCGATACAGTGACAAGGTTGAAAAGAAATTCTCTTCCGAAAATTCTTCAACAATGGATAGCAGTCATTTAGACTATGCAATAGACCTGTTACCCGAGCATGAAGCAACCAATGAAGAGAAATCAATTTTAAAGGGTATCAGGAAATTTGGCGATACTACGGTAAAGCAGGTGATGCGCACCAGGCTTGATGTGAGCGGGGTTGATATTAATTTTAGTTTTACAGATACCATAAAAATGGTAGAAGAATTGCATTATTCCCGCCTGCCTGTGTATAAAGATAATTTAGATGAAGTTGTAGGGATGTTACATACCAAAGACATTTTACCACACCTTAATGAACCTGCGGATTTTGACTGGCATATTTTATTGCGGCAGCCATATTTTGTTCATGAGCACAAATTAATTGAAGACCTGCTGCAGGAATTCAGGAACCGGCATATGCATTTTGCAGTGGTAGTTGATGAATTTGGCGGTACATCCGGCATAGTTACACTGGAAGATGTGATGGAAGAAATAATAGGCGAAATAAAAGATGAATTTGATGATGAAGAAAGCAATAATAAAAAAATAGATGATCATAATTATATTTTTGAAGGAAAGACCATGATCAATGATGTATGCAAGGCTCTTGGATTACCAACTGATACTTTTGATGCCGTTCGTGGTGAAAGTGATTCTTTAGCAGGGTTGGTACTGGAAATTGCAGGTGAGTTTCCACAGGTAAATGAAGAAGTGGTAAGCGGGAATTTTATTTTTATTCCTCTTGAGATCAATAAGAACAGGCTGCATAAGATCAAGATCACGATTAAAAAACCCGATACTGCTTAAAGCTGTACAAAAAAGTTTCATGAAAAAGCGAACAATATTTTATTTGGTTTTTTGCCTGTTCCTCATAGCCTGCAATTCAATTTATAGTTCTAAAAAAACAGGGTATTTTAAGATTGATTTTCCTGAAAAAAAATATATAAGTTTTCAAAAGGACGGGTTTCCATATACATTTGAATATCCCGCTTATGCACAGGTTGTACAAGACACTACCTATTTTGACCGCGATCTTCAGAATCCTTACTGGGTCAATATTGATTTTCCAAAATTCGGAGGCAGGATATTTTTAAGTTATAAAGCCATTGGAGGTAAATCAACATACAAGGTTAAACAGGCCGATGGTTCTTATAAAGATTCATTGGGCATCAATGTGTTTGATTATATGGTGAACGACGCTTTTAAACTCACCAATAAAAATGAATCTATAGCTTCATCTATTAAAGACAGCCTGTTTCATACACAAAACGGTATAACGGGAGTCTTTTTCAGGGTTGGTGGTAATGCTGCAACTGCCAAACAGTTTTTTATGAGCGACACCACGACAAATTTTTTCCGGGGTGCTTTATACTTTGATGTAACACCCAACGCAGACTCCCTAAGACCTGTGCAGGATTTTTTCCAAAAAGATATTGATCACCTGATCAATACTTTTAAGTGGACGAATAAACCTGCCGGCGTAAAATAATGATAACCTCCGTTTTAAACGCCTAGTTTTTCGACGTGATCTTTTTCAGGGGCTTTTTTAGGGGAGCCCTTGAAAACTTATCCAGGCTGATCGTTCTTACAGGCTCTGTTTTAACTTCAAGTTTTTCCTCTGATTCAACAGCCTGCTTTACAGGCACTACTTCTACTTCTTGTATTTTTACAGGTCCTGCTTTCAGATCTTCTGCTACAACCGGTTCAGGTATCCTGGCCCTTGAAAAGTCCTCCATCCTTATTTTTTTCGAGGAACTCTTTATCTTTTTTGATGCCTTTGATTTTACAGTAACGGTGGAGTTTTCGACAACCTCTGTTCCTGTATTTTTTACAGGAAGAATGGCCGTGGTCTTTTCTTGAGGTTTGGGAGTTGTTGAACTCTCTTCTTCAACATACAATTTGTCGAGCGTTCCTTTTTTACTGCTGTTGTAAAAATCAGCAACACCATACACCGTGGCCACGGAAAACAATCCGATGCCGGCATAAATAATTACTTTCATAATTTTTGATTTTGTTTCCCTGCCTGCAAAACCTGGAGCGGCAGGAAATGGTTAAAAGAATTGGTTATTTAATATCAAGCTAAAAACGTTTTTAAATAAGACCGACTTTTCCTGTAGATCAGGTATTCTGCCACCAGCATATTCCCCAATACGCTTATCCAAAGCGAGATCTCATAGTTGTGCAGGTGATCTACACCATAGTAATAAAAGAAAAGATGATATACCCGGAATGTAACAGCAGTCATAGCCATACTATAACTCCGCATCATCCAGTTCTTATGGGCCAGTACATTTTTTTGTTTGATGGTTTGTAAGCCCTTCATGGTGCTGAAGAACCAATACGTGGCCATGAACATAAAAAGTATCCGCTCCCAAAAACTTCCTTTGGCAAAGAAGCTCATGTATAAGCCCGTAGGAGCACCCAACACCAATACCACAAACACATAGGTCTTGCCCATCCAGATATGTATAGCCCTTCTTTTTTTAAGGATATAACTTGAGAATTGGGTTAGTGCGGCCAATATGCAAAACATGCCCGCAAAAATGTGTATGTAAAAACTATATTTATAAACCGGCTTTAAAAAAAGCAATGCCCTTTCTTCAATAAAGCTGAAGTCCTGGCTGAAAGAGAAATAAGGAATGGTGTTTTTTACCAGCAGCAAGCTGAAAAAGGCTGCGGGTATCCAGAACAGGGCAGCAAAAAAATAACGGATGCTTTGTTGCAGGGTTAATTGGCGGCTGTTTGGCATGTTGGTTGGTTTGTTAGTTTGATGAGCTTATAAAATCATTGCATAAAAAACCTTGTTAGAAATTTGTTAACTCGGTCTGAAGCCCCGTCTGACCGGGTTAATTTCCTTTCTTTATTCCTCCTAAACAATCCATTTTCGCTACTGCCTAAATCTTTAACTTTGCGCCATGATTGCGATTGATAATATTTTAGTGAGTGATGCGGTTGTAAAAGAGCAATTTGTTTGCGACCTGTCTAAATGCAAAGGTGCCTGCTGTGTGGATGGTGATGCCGGGGCTCCACTTGAAAATGATGAACTGGACAAAATAAATGAAGTATATGAAGCCGTGTTGCCGTATTTAAATGAAGAGAGTAAGAGAGAACTGGAACGGCAAGGCAGGTATGTGTACGATAGGGAGTATGGCTGGGTAACCCCAACAATAGAAAGCAAAGTTTGTGTGTATGGCATCAAGGATAAGGAAGGCATTGTAAAATGCGGCATTGAACAGGCATTTATGGATGGTAAGGTAAAATGGAAAAAACCGATCAGCTGTCACTTGTTCCCGGTTATTGTTAAAAACAGTAAACGAAGCGATGATGTTTATGTGAATTATGAACCCCGTGAAGACCATTGCAAAGCCGCTTGTGCCCTTGGTAAAAAATTAAAAGTTCCGGTTTATGTATTTTTAAAAGAAGCATTAACGAGGAAATTCGGGAAAAAATTCTATGATAGCCTTGCAGCTACTGCTCAACATCTTAATAAACCAAAACCATAAGAAACATTTTTTGCAAAGAATTATTATGAAAAAAAATACGCTCTTCCTTATTATTAATTCCTTATTACTAATTACCCTTTTTTCCTGCTCGGTGAACAAGGCCAACAACGACGAAAGCTTAAAGAAATATTTTGATGAAAATAAAGTTGATGGTTGCTTTACCATGTTCAACAATGCAGACGGTGAAGTAACTGTTTACAATATGAAGTACGATACTATGCGCTTTGCGCCGGCATCAACATTTAAGATATTTAATTCATTGGTGGGTTTGCAAACCGGGAGAATAATTGATGAGAACATGGTAATAAAATGGGATGGAAGGATCCGTTTTTATCCTAATGGCGATACGGCCACAAAATGGAATAAAGATCTGGGCATGACAGAAGCTTTTAAAGTGAGCAGCGTGCCTTATTACCAGGAAGTGGCCAGGCGCATTGGGAGAGATACTATGCGGCAATGGATAGACAGTGTAGGTTATGGAAATAAAGATATCAGCGGTCCTATCGATTCCTTCTGGCTTAATAATACATTGAAGATATCCCCGGATGAACAACTGGGGCTGGCTAAAAAATTATATTTTGATCAGCTGCCATTCCGAAAAAGTGTTCAGCAGATGGTAAGGGATGCCATGCTGGAGGAAAATAATACAGCATACCGGTTGAGTTATAAAACCGGCTGGGATTTTGCAGAAGATGGGCACGGTATTGGCTGGATTGTTGGCTGGATCGAAGAAAATAAACACGTTTACTTTTTTGTGACCTTTGTAAAAGCACCTGATGCAAAAACAGATATAAAAACAGTACGGATGAATATTACAAAAGCCATCCTTAAGCAATATGGTTTTTTTCAGGGGAAGAAATAGACCAGTCGTGATACACTATAAGCTGTGGCCATCTTTTTAACATAATGCTTATTGCCCGTTTTCTTAATTTGCACAAAGCATGTTCAGTTTTCAACACATAGATTATTTGATCGTATTGGCGGCAGTTCCATTACTTCTTATACTGTATTTT
>JBDSXS010000092.1:0-15100 GCA_039926045.1 Ferruginibacter sp. | reverse complement strand
TCAATAATAAACTGCATGATCTCCTCCAGCTCCACCCCAGCCAGTTGCATCGCTTCCAAAATTTCATCCCGGTTCACAGCAGCAGCAAAAGCTTTTTCTTTAAAACGTTTTTTAATACCCTTCAGTTCCATGCCGGCATAGCCTTCAGGCCTCATTAAACTGTAGGCATGCGTTAAGCCGCTCAGTTCATCAAAGGCATGCAGCATTTTGTCCATTTTTGTTTCAGGTTGTACGCCAAAATGGTTGGGCCCATGACTGGCAATGGCCCTGATGATTTCCGGATCAATATCCCTGGCTTCCAGTTCTTCAATAATTCTTTTGCAATGCTCATCCGGCCATTGATCCCAATCTGCGTCATGCAACAGGCCTGCCATTTCCCAGCGCCATTGGTCCGCTTCATTCAACCCTTCTTTTTCTGCAGCCCAGCTTTTCATTAAATAAGCTACCTGCTTCATGTGCAGTTGAAGCCTTTCATTTTTTACCCAGTCGGTTAATAATTGATAGGCTTCTTCGCGGCTTAATGTGTTTCCTGCATTTGCAGGATCGCCAAAATGTGATCGGTTTAATAATAATGACATGATGATGTTGATTAAATATGTATCAGCGAAAATAAAAATTATCAGCTAACTTCAAGCGAACATTAAATAAAAAATTTGAACAGCCTTCCAAAGGAATTGATCGAATCCCTGCAAAGTGTAAAAGGCTTTAATGAAGAAGCTTTTAAAGCAGTGCATCAGTCGGGTGGGCAAATAACTTCAATAAGATTGAATCCGGGGAAAATCTTCAATCTTCAATCTTCAATCTTCAATGATCAACGGGAAAAAGTTCTATGGAGTTCATGTGGCTTTTATTTAAAAGAACGCCCTTCCTTTACCTTAGACCCGCTTTTTCACGCAGGGGCCTATTATGTACAGGAAGCCAGTTCGATGTTTTTAGAAGAAGCTTTAAAACAAACCGTTGATCTTTCAAAACAATTAAAAGTATTAGATCTCTGCGCTGCGCCGGGTGGTAAATCAACATTGATACAATCCATTATTTCAAAAGACAGTTTGCTGGTGAGTAATGAAGTAATAAAGACAAGGGTAAATGTTTTATCGGAGAATATTACTAAATGGGGTGCTGCCAATACCATTGTTACCAACAACGATCCGTCTGATTTTAAACGGTTGCCAAATTATTTTGATGTTATCGTAGTTGATGCTCCCTGCAGTGGCAGCGGCTTGTTTCGTAAAGACCCCAATGCCATTGAGGAATGGAGTGAAAAAAATGTAAACCTATGTAGCCAGCGGCAGCAAAGGATCTTATCGGATGTCTTTTCATCTTTGAAAGCTGGTGGCGTTTTGATCTATTCTACCTGTTCATACTCGCCGCAGGAAGATGAAGAGATATCAGATTGGCTGTTAGAGCAGTTTGCAGTTTACAGTTTACAGCTGGCAATTGAAGAAAGCTGGGGTATTATTGAAACAATATCAGGAAAGAATGCATTTGGTTATCGTTTTTATCCTGATCAGGTGAAGGGGGAAGGCTTTTTTATTGCAGCTTTTAAAAAAAGATCTTCAGGAATAGAAGGATATGGGGAAGTAAAAAATCAAAAGTCAAAAGGCAAAAGTCAAAAGAAAGACATACTTACTGAAAAAGAAATTGAAGGATTAAGACCTTATCTGAACAACATATCTGAGCTTTTCTTTATTAAACAAAATGAAGAACTGATCGCAATGCCCATCCATCTTGAAAGTGAGCTGGCAACCATTCAATCATCGCTGTATATTAAAAAAGCGGGTGTAAAGCTGGGCACTATGATCCGCAATGAATTAATTCCCGCACATGATCTTGCGGTGAGCACTATCATCAATAATAATATACCGGGGATCGACGTTGATATAGAAACAGCGTTACAATATTTACGCAAGGAAGAATTAAAAATTGAATCGGGTATAAAAGGTTGGGTACTGCTTACGCATCAGTATCTACCTATCGGCTGGATAAAAGTTATGACCAACCGGATCAATAATTATTACCCTGCGGCGTGGCGTATTCTTAACAAATGAATCGCCGGATCAATCAATAAATTTCGTTTCTTTGCAACGAAAATTATCCAATATGAAAAAATTATTTTTTCTTTTTTTATTAGCTCCACTATTTACAATAGCCCAGGATAAGTCTCCCATAGTTGAAGGAGTATCACCGGGGCTCTATATAACGCATAAGGTTGCGCCAAAGGAAAATTACTACAGCGTTGGAAGAATTTACAATATCAGCCCAAAAGACATTGCACCATTTAATAACCTGCAACTGGAAAGCGGCTTAAGCCTGGGTCAGGTGATAAAAATACCATTGAACAGCAGCAATTTTTTTCAAAGCGGGACGGCTTCCGCAGATGAAACTTTTGTACCGGTCTATTATGCAGTGAAAGGCAAGGAAGGTTTGTACCGGGTAGCTTTAAACCATAACGATCTTCCGCTTGAAACTTTAAAACAATGGAATAATATCAAAGGTGATGCTGTTAAGAACGGTACGAAACTGATCATTGGTTATCTTAAAGTAAAGACAGAGCTTTCAGGCCTTGCAAAGAACGGGATCGGGACCTCTATTGGATCAACAGTGGTAACAACAGTTAAAAGCGAAGAGAAGAAACCAACTTCTGCGGAAACCGTAAGTGTACCTGTCGAAAAAAAGGAAGTCGTAAAACCTGCAGTAAAGGAATCACAAAAAGAAACCGTAAAAAGTGCGGCAGAAACTGTTGCGGCCGAACCTAAAAAAACATCTTCGTCAAAAAGCAATAGCGGCACGTTTAAAAATCAATACGAATCGCAGGTAAAGAAATCAGAGACTGCTGAAGCATCGGGAACCGCCGGTGTTTTTAAAAGCAGCAGCGGCTGGACCGATAAAAAATATTATTGCCTGCATAATTCAGCTTCGCAGGGAACCATCATTAAGATCACCAACCCCGCAAACGGAAAATTTGTTTTTGCAAAAGTATTGGACCTGATGCCCGATATTAAGCAGAATGAAGGCTTGCTGATCGCTATCAGTAATGCGGCTGCCGACGAACTGGGGATTGCTGCGGGTAATTTTAACTGCTCCATTAATTATTCAAAATAAGATAGCATCGTGGGCTGATATTTTTTAAGTTGTATAACTGATAGCAGCATAATATTTTTTTGCATAAGATGCTATCCATTCTGCCCTGTCCAAACCATTGATGATCCTCCTGGCATTTACCCAATCTTCTTTTGTTTTAGTAAAATAGTCACCAAGTTTTTTGCCGGTAAACCAACCTTCTGTCATACCCAGGAACATGATCCTGCTTGCGTTGGCCAGTTCCATAACTTTTTCGGGGTTATTGATAAAATCATGGTTCAATTTTTTCCCGGCCTTTTCATAATTTTCGTACCAGGTTAACTGTACAAAACCCCTTCCGTAAAAAATATTGTCGGTGTCTGTATATGCTTTCCGGCTCATTTTTAATTTTTTCCCGTAGGGCCGGCTCTTTCCTTTCCCAAATTCTTCAATGGGTTGCATGGTGGCTCCTGTTTCGTGATGTGTGGTGGAAAGCATATAAGCCAGCCACCGGTCATCTTTCTTGTTGTTGTTCTTTTCCCATTCATCTAAAATGGCAGTAATGCCATCAACCTGCGACTGTTTTAATTTTCCGTCAAATAAACTAAGCCTGACCTGGGTGAAGAAAAATAATTTGTTGATCATCATACTGTTTAAGATTTAAGGTTGAAAAAAATATCGTTGCAGGCTAATGTTATTGGGATAACATATAGTCTACAACTTTCCTGATCCCTTTGGCAACATCGGTATAAGCTTCATCTTTATCTGCAAAACTGCTGACAGGCTTAGCTTCTGTGGGTAAAGCCTGTAGCTTTGCATAGGGCATAAGCTAAATATAATCTCAATATTTAAGAAATCAAATACCCGAAAAGTGGTATCCCCGGAGAAAGGAAACAATATCCATTTTCTTCTTGCCTTCCAACTGCAGTTCAAGTATGGAGATAGAGCCATTGCTGCATGCGACTTGTAACCAGGTCTTATTATCAGTAGTAAATTTACCAGGCAGATCCGGAGGGGTTTCGTTTACTTTTTTTGCTGTAAAGACCTTTAGTTTTTTATCTTTTAAGAAAGTAAAAGCTGTAGGGTAGGGAGCAAGTCCCCTGATCAAATTATACACTTCATCAACCGGTTTGTTCCAGTCGATCTGGCATGTTTGGGTGAAGAGCTTGGGCGCATGCTTTAGGAGTAGTGAGTCGTGAGCGGTGAGTCGTGAGTTTGCAGCACTCACGTCTGACGACTCACTACTCACGATCAAAAATTGCGGAGTTTCTTGCAAAGAGCCGTCTGCCAAACCCTTTATAGTTTTTACTAGCAATTGTGCGCCAATTTCTTTCATCTTATCGTGCACATCGCCGGCGTTATCGGTTTCTGCAATTGCAAAACTTTCCTGTAACAAAATATCACCGGTATCGATCTCCTGTTTTAGTTTAAAAGTAGTTACACCGGTTTCTTTTTCACCATTGATAACGGCCCAGTTGATCGGTGCTGCTCCGCGGTATTGTGGCAGGAGGCTTCCGTGGAGATTTACAGAGCCCATGGGGGGCATATTCCAAACCACTTCAGGTAACATGCGGAAGGCAACCACAATTTGAAGATCGGCTTCTAAGTATCTTAGTTCTGATAAAAAATCGGGGTTCTTTAATTTTTCAGGTTGTAATACACGTAAATTATTTTCAACAGCATATTGCTTAACGGCGCTTTGCTGTAACTGCATACCCCGGCCAGCGGCTTTATCAGGAGCCGTGATAACACCCACGATATTACAGCCGGCCTTTACCAATGCATCAAGCGATGCAACGGCAAATTCCGGCGTGCCCATAAAAACAATCCGCAAGGATTGGAAATTTTTCATCGCAACGAAGTTAAATAAATTGTGATCTTATTTTTTCGATTTATTTTTAAAGCAACTTTCACTTTGAACTTTAAACACATTTTACGCATGTAAAAATGTAATGACTAAAATGGAAGGGAAAAGCATAGCAATTATTTTTTCATTTTATATATTCCATGATCAGAAAATAAGTTAATTCTGAGGTATCACTTCTATGAATAAAAAGGATGGGTATGGCCCAGGGTTTCCTGTCCCTAATATAAGGTCAGGACCAGACCGGTTCTGACCGGCAACAGCAATTGTGTATGTTCCCGGGGCCAGTGTAAAAATCCTCATTCCTGATACCATTTCGTCAAAAAATGCTCCATTACCTATACTATTGAAGTAATTACCGGTATTAACGCCATTCAATTTAATGAACATAAAAAAAGCAGTGACACCGCAAATAGTGCAATAAGCCCCAAGGGCATAAACATTGTAACTTACTTTTACTTTTGAAGCTTTTGATAAGACCAGGGTTTTGGTGAGGCCAGGTACTTCAGCGGACTGCTGACCCACAGAAGAAATTGTAACCTGGGTAGTATTTATTATTTCTTCTGTTTGGGAATAAATAGCAGAAACGGGGTTATCGACCCAGGTTCCTGATGCTCCATTGCCATTGCTTTGTAACAGCTGCCCTGCATTGCCGGTATTTCCATTTATTGCCAATGCACCATTTGGCTTAACTGCAAACTTTTCATTAAAAGTTCCTGCTGCATCATAGCCTATCGCCACGTCTGCATTGGGATTGTCTGCATAGATCTGTAACCGGTTTCCGGCTACGGCAAATCCAACATCACCGGTAGCCCCGGGATAGAGTGTTATTTTTTTTCCCAATGAGGGGGGAAATGCAAGCGGGGCATTGGGATTGTTATTACCAATACCAACACGGCTATTGATGGCGTCATAGGTAAAACCCCAGCCAGCGGGACCGCCATAAAATCCAATATTCTGGTTATTTTGTGTACCCATAAAGCCGAGTTGTCCAGTGTTATTTGCTTTGTAAAGCCAAACCCCGGGACCACCGCCAACCAAGTCAGTACTTCCATTTTTTAAAATTAATCTTCCGTTCAAAATCATGCCATCATAGTCCGTATTATTCAATATCCGCATCCTTTCATTGAAACTACCGCTTGAGCCAAAGCCAAATGCTATATTGGATACCGCTAAGTCGGTATGTATTTGCAAAAGGCCGCTTTGTACACCAAATCCATAGTGGTTGCCGGTATTTCCATATAAAGAGATCTTATCCCCAATTGTATTGGCAAAGTTTAATGGAAAGCCGGGCGTGGTAGTGCCAATGCCTACGTTTTGGGCAACAACATCCATACAGGATGCAACAATAATTATAATTGCGAATACTTTTTTCATACTTTATTTTTTTAAAAGTTGATCGATTATCTTCCTTAGTTCATCAATTTCTTTTTGCTGTTCTTTTATGCCTTCAATCAGCACCGGAATTAAACCGGTATAGTTTACAGCAAGGGTTCCACCGGCATTCGTTTTTACCAGGTCGGGATATACCTTTTGTACTTCCTGTGCCAGTACTCCCATTTGTGTATCATTGTCCTGTTGCTGGTCTATCCAATTGTAGGTATAGCCGTTTATCTGGAATAATTTTTCGAGGGGATTTTTTATTTGTTGTATATTTTTTTTCAAACGGGCATCACTTGCCTGTGTAAGTGTTCCCTGCAGCCAGGCATTGCCATTGCCCTGTATATAAAAACGTTCTGCCAATACACCTGTATTGCTTCTTGTAAAAAATGATAGTTTGGTTTGATTGGCTGTTTCATAAATATTGCCGATATAGCCGGTGCGTTGTTCACCTGAAAGATTTAACCCGGCCCAGGTAACACCACCTAAAGAACCACTTTGTCCGGTAGAAGAGAGTATTAAATGTGACTGTACATCAGCCCCACCTGATAATGAATTTTTTAATTCAAAGATGCGGTTGGTACCGCCATGTCCATACCCAAGAGGGAAATTTGTGCCAATACCTACATCGCCATTTCCTTTTATCCTGAATAATTCAGTAGAACTAAAGCCTGCATTATCACCTTTATAAAAAACATGGTCGTCGATACCAAAACTAACCTGATACCGTAATTCACCGCCGGTTGATCCAAATCCGGTAAAATTATGATCGTTACTGGTGCCAGAACCTGCCAATACAATTTTCCTGTTTGCAGCGCCGTTAAAAAACTCCAATGGCGCTAAAGGATTACTTATTCCAATGCCTACGTAGCCATCACCTGTAATGCGCATAAGTTCGTTGGATGCAGTGCCGGCATTATTACCAGCGTAAAAAACATGGGCAGCAGTATTTCTTGGTACCTGGTACCTGAGTACATTCGTGTTTACACCAAAGCCATAAAAATCGTGGCCATTGCTGGGAAAATCTCCTCTAAAATTATTATGCAGCACCAGCTTATTGTTAATGTAATTATCATCGAATTGGAGATCGGAATTGGGAATAGTTGTTTTAATACCCACATAATTGTTTGCAGTAACTGTTATTGGAATTTCAGTAGAAGCACCAAGAAATATTTTGCCACCACCAAATTTTTGGATGTTAAGGTTGTAGTTGTTATCTGCTCCAAAAAAACCTATCTCCTGGGTAGGTGTATTTCTCATAATAGATATGCCATTCTTTGCAACACCGGATGCGTAATCTGTTTGGATATTAAGGGTACTCGGAAAGAAAAAATTCGGGTCTGTAATATGTCCCATCATAATTTTACCATCCTGCAATTCCATGGTGGGCCTTTGGTTCGAGAGATCCATATCGCTACCCACACCAAAGTAGATGGCCTTGTCTGGCGAATTTCCCGGCTGGCCATCTGCATAATTCCACAGATAACTTTTAAATGAATTATTTACGTCCACGCCCATGAACAATCCTTTTAGCTCATCATTTGAATTTTCCTGGTTGATATAAGTGACCCTGAGTCCATTCTTACTGTTTGCTGTAGTAGCGGATGCGAATTGCGATCGTGAATGTATATCCAGGGCATACCTTGGATTTCTTTGATAAATACCTTCACCGTATTGATTGATATTGATTGCCGGACGAATGGAAGAATTGAACAGGTCAAGACCAATCCTGATAACACCGTCCTGGTTATTGGAATAATTCCACATCACTGTTTCATTACTGTTATCGACCCTGCTGCCTATCACCAGCCCCTTGTCAACATTAACGGGGTTATTAAGATTGAATAGCGAGCTAGGTATGATACGCATACCTACAATTCCAGATGGAGGTGCAAAGTCACTCAGGCGTATATCCAATGCATATTCAGGGTTGCGGTTGGAAAAGCCGATCCTGCCACCCAGTGGAACCTGTTTTAGCCGGATCAATTCATTTCCGCCGGCAATCATGGACAGGTCTTTAAATTCTGTAGTTCCCATGTAGGTATCATTAATGAAATCTATCAAACCGGCGTTATTTGATGTAGGAGGATTCATATTGATATTACCATGTAACCCCCAATATGAACTATCACTTTTTCCATGATCGGTTATCCAGTTCCAGCGGCTATTCTGATAATAATAAAATCCCGTACTGTCAGGTGCAGTTTGATAAATCAGTAATCCCGCTACCGGGGAAGCAATCGCATTTTTTTCTGCTTTGGTCAGCCTGGGAATCAGTAAACCCTTTGTGGTGCTTTTTATATCAAGCATAGCACTGCTTTGGGCTGTGGATCCGTCAGTATTGATTGCCAATGATTGTGCTTTGGAAAATTGACTTAACAGCACTGTAAGCGACAGTAGTAAAAAAGTTTTCATGATTTAGCTTTTAAAGCTAAAGTTGTACATATTTCATACAAAAAACAATGAGCCTTTTGTATCATACGCAGGCTTTTACCGTACTGGATTTTTTTTAAGTATAAGGAGAGATATAGAGCAGCTTACCTTTTATACATTTTATTTATGGCTTCTGTTTTATTTTGTACCTGCAGCCGCTGGTAAATATGGCTTAAATGGCTTTTAACCGTGCTTGCGGATATTCCCAGCTTTTCTGCAATTTCTTTGTACAAAAAACCTTTGCTTAACAATGCCAATACTTCGTTTTCTCTTTGTGTAAGTTCTTCAATATAAGCAGTGGCTTCGCCTTTTTGCATATTGGCAATTACTTTACGGGCAATTTTTGCCGTCATGGGGCTGCCGCCTTCGCTCAGGTCTATCAACGATTCCAATATCTTTTCGGGCGGTGTGTTTTTTAAAATATAACCATTAGCCCCTGCTTTTATAGCTTCAAAAACCTGGTCGTTATCATCGTAAATGGTGAACATGATAAATTGAATATCAGGAGATGTTGCTTTTATCGTTTGAACACATTCAATACCCGATTTGCCTGGCAGGTTAATATCAGCAATTACAATATTGGGTGCAAGGCCATGCAATTCATTGATTGCTTCTTCTGCATTTGAAAAGCATTTTAATAATATAAACCGGTCGTCAGATTCAATAATATACTCCAGGCCTTTTTGTATTTCCGGAATGTCTTCTATGATGCAAATACTGATCATGCCTGGTTCATTTACTGCAAATTAAAAGTATATTTTGATCAAATACTATGATACAAAAGGTTTAGATGGAATTTCAAAAAGGTATATGAAACTGAACCTCCGTGCCCTGGTTATTTATAATTTCCACCCTTCCGTTCACTGCTTTAATGCGATTCTTTATATTTTTTAAGCCATTGCCACCAAAGAGTTGATCGGGCCTGATGGCATTTATGGCTATCCCTCCGCCATCATCTTTAATACTTAACACCCATCCTTTATCAAAAGATACGGTGATGGTAACAATTTCTGCATGCGCATGCTTTACAACATTGTGTAGTGTTTCTTTGGCAGCTAAATATATGTTGCGGCGGTTTTGTCCGGTTATGTTTCCTGCAGGTAATTTTTCTGGAAATTGAATAATACAATTCAAATGATTAGCTGCGCAGTATTCAACAGCATATACTTTGATGTAGTAGAGCAGGTCTTCCAGCGAATTATTTTCTTCTTTCATTGCCCAGATGATCTCGCTCATATTTTCAACCAGTTCGGTTGATGTTTTCTTAATGGCCAGCAGGTCGGCTTTACTGTCTTCCTTGTTAATCGCCATCTGGCTCAGGTAGGTGATCTTTGTAAGGCCGCTTCCCAGGTCGTCGTGCATATCGGCAGCAATGCGGCTTCGTTCTCTTTCAACAGCCTGTTGCTTTTCAACCCCCACGAGTTTTTTTGCCAGTTGTTTTTTATAATAATTATTTAAAAGAAGATAGATCACAGCAATGGCTGTAATTATCCACAATAGAATAAACCACCATTGCTTCCAGAATGGGTTCTTAATGGTAAAAGAATAAAACAGTTGCTTATCGGGATAAAATCTTCCGGGGTATTGTATGGTGGTGGTTAAAGTATAACTGCCGGGTTGTAAATTATTGATGGTATAATCGGCATTGTTGGTATGCTGCTCCCATGCTGTGCCATCACCCGTGAGCACAAAATGGAATTTCATGTTCTTGTTGTCTAAAAAAGAAGGAGCGCTGATGCTGAACAGAAAATTATTTTTATTATAACTGAATGCATTTTCATCAATGTTTATTTGCTGTCCATTTGCTACTATTGACCTGAAAAAAGCCGTAGGGATATAGCCGGAGGAGAATTTGGTTTCTTTTTGTAAATGATACAGGTTGCCCGAACCGGTAAGGCAGATGGTGGAAGAATCTTTAGTATTAATTAAATTGATGAAAGGCGGAAAAATATTATTACGCAATGAAAGGTTCTCTGCGATGGTATCTTTCCCGGTTATGGTTAGCAAATCCAGTCCTGTGCCTGTGCCTACCAATAACTGCTGCTCATTTTTTTTGAGCAATGAATAAATGAAATTATTTGACAGCCCGTTCTTTTTGCTGATAGTGCCTGTACAAATAAGCTCATTTTTTTGCCACCTGAATATTTTAATTCCTTCAAACCTGGTGCCTGTAAGAATTGTATTGCTGTTCCATAATACTGAAAACCTGGGGTTCAGGCCGGCTATGAATCTTTTGTACACTTCATGCAATTCCCCGTCTTTCCATTCCAGTTTAATGATGGTATTACTTCTGCTGAAACACCAGTAATTGTTATTGTCGTCAACAACAACATTATCGCAGAAGTAGGGCAGCCTGTAAGTAACAAGCCGGAGATCCTTATCAATAATAAAAAGTACATTTCCGGAAATAATCAGCCTTACTTCCTTATCTATACTGGTAAAAAAAGGGGAAAGGTCGTATTGAGTATAGTCTTTTACATAATCAGCAAGCTTAAATTGCACGCCTTTGCTACTTTTTAATGTTTTGTAATTGGTAAACTGCCAGTATTGGCCCTGGTAGTAAAAAGATTTGTATGCTGATGCTCCATTGCCGCCTGGTATCTTATCATCATTCAGAAAAAATCCGGTTGACGAAGCGATGAAAACATTTCCTTTTTCATCAGCATTTATAGAATTAAAGTAACCTGTAGCAATATTTTTAAAACTGTTGATCTTTGTCAGGGGAGACTGCTGCATTTTTTGAACACCGTTGGTTAGCGAGGTGAACCAGTAGTTTTTTTCAGCATCCTGAAATACAAACCCTGCACCACTTAATACGCCTGCAGCTACAGTAAAATATTCAGTTGTTTTATCCTGGCGGTTAAGTTTACAATAACCCAGTTCGTTACTACTAAACCATAGGTCATTATTGTTATCAAATGATAGAATAGCGTTTGAAAATGAAGCAGGTAATTGGTTTGCAAAATCTGCCGGGGCTTGTTTTAGTTTTCCTTTGCTTAAAGATTCCTGGTCAAGCTGCATCCATTTTTTTGTAAGAAAATAAATATTCCCTTTTTTATCAACTGCCGAAATATTGGCATCTTCAAGTGTAAGCGAGTCAACAAGTAATTGCGACCTGTAATTGTACAAATACAGCGCACTGCCGTTGCCAGGGGTGTTACAAAAAAAGACCAGATAAGGATTTACCCAGAAGATATTATCTATCCGTGGAGTTTTATTGTAAGCAAAAGGTATTTTGATCTGTTCAATCTTTTTGTTCTTTTCCCTGAGCAGTAAATAATTGGTTACAATTATTTTTTCTTCGGGTGAAATATCAATAGTGATATTCGCTTCAGTGAGTAATTTATGTTGCGATGAGTCTATGGTAACTTTATTGCCTGATACTTCATAAATATTGCCATCAAAGCTGTACAGTCTTACTGTTCCATCTTTGTATTCAGTAACGCCGTTAATGATCTCTGTCCGGTTGTTTCCCCTATCGCCAAAGTTGCTGAAACGCTGCCCATCAAAAATGCTGAACCCTTCCCTGGTAAGAAAATAGATTCTGCCTTTTGAGTCCTGGAACATTTTAATAACCCTGGCATCCACCAGCCCGTTAGCAGGGGTATAGGTTTCTAAAGGCAGTTGCTGTGCAGATGCGGTAAGTAGTGTGAAGGCTAAAACAACATATATAAACAAACGCATACTTAAAATTAAGTAAACTTGTCTATATGCAATTAGTCAAAAAGAGTATTATGGGGTATTGTTTTATTATTTGAACTGCTTTTTCATTTGCCCATTCCGCCATTTATTTTCCATGTCGGTATATTTAATAAATGCTTAAAGAGGATTACCGTTTGCATCCAGCCTGATGACCCAGTAATCTTTGAGTCCATGATTAGCTGGAATAACATCTCCATTGGATGATGAAGTTGAAGTTCCTATAACTATATAACTACCATCTCCTGCCTGCTGAACACTGTAAGCAATATCAGTACCACTTCCTCCTATTAATTTATTCCAGGTGATATTGCCAAAGCGATCCAGTTTTACGATCCAGTAATCCTGGCCGCCATGATTTGCCAGGGTGACATCCCCCTGTGCGGATGAACCTGAATAACCCGCCACGATATAACCCCCATCTGTAGTTTGCACTATGCTATTAGGTTCTTCAAATTGATCACCTCCTAATAATTTATTCCATAGGATAGCAGCTCCGCCAACATCAAGCCTTACTATCCAGAATTCCTTACTTGCCGCGTAGTGATTTGTGCCGGTAACATCACCATTGGCAGAAGACTGGGAATATCCTGCTATAAGATAAGCGCCGTCAATAGTATTCTGCCTGATACTGAACGCTTCCTCATCACTGGTTCCACCTAATAACCTGTTCCAGGAAATTGCTCCAGCGGCATCTAATTTTACTATCCAGTAATCCGTATTTCCATGATTAACGGGTGTAACATTTCCGTTGGCAGATGAGGTTGAAGATCCGGCTACTATAAAACCTCCGGCGGCGGCTTCCAGTACACTCCTGGCAATTTCAATTCCATTCCCGCCTAATAACCTGTTCCACATAATATTTCCTGTGCCATCTAATTTAACGATCCAATAATCAATAGGTGAACCACTCCCATGGTTAATTTCAGTAACATCGCCGTTGGCAGATGAAGTTGATTCTCCGGCAACAACATATCCTCCGTCTGATGTTTGCTGAATGCTGTAAGCTTTATCATTCCCACTTCCCCCTATTAATTTATTCCATACAATATTTCCTGAGCCATCTAATTTAACGATCCAGTAATCAGCACCTCCGTGATTTACCCCCGTAACATTTCCGTTTGCAGATGAGGTTGAAGATCCAGCTACAATATAACCCCCGTCTGTTGTTTGTTGAATATTATAACCACTTTCCTCAAGATCACCTCCCAATAATTTATTCCATGAAATTGTGCCAGTGGCTGTGAGTTTAACGACCCAGATTTCACCACCTAGTCCTAATCCTAAATTGTCGTGGGTAGTGCCCGTAACATCTCCATTTGCAGAAGAAGTTGAAGTTCCTACCACTATATAACCTCCATCGCTTGTTTTCTGCATGCAGGGAAGGGCTTCCTGATTGTTTCCTCCTAATAATTTATTTGCTCCCCCAATACCTGATTTTATACTGCTCCAGCCATACTGGGTATAAAAATCAATGGTCTGTGTAGTACTGTTGAAGATCATGAGACCGGGCACCGGGCTTGCAATAGCATCCCGCTGTGTAGTGGTCATACGGGGAGGCAGAAAGCCCTTGGTGGTACTGGTAACATCCAGCTTTGCACTTGCAGCAGGGTCAGCAACACCAAAACCAAAATTTCCATTTGATCCCATTGCAAAAAAGGAGGCTGGCCTCACGGTATTGTCAACATCATATCCAAGAAGAATAGAGGTATTTGTCCAGTCACTGCCGTTAGAATTCCTGTACCCCCGAATGCCCAGGGCAATGTTATTTCCCCCTAAAAAACCCAGGCTTGCTATATTAATTTCATTTCCCGTTCCAGTTCCCAGCGTTCCTGCATTAGTTCTAAACGTATTACTCATCGCAGTTCCTGCAAGCTCTGTACCTGTAGATGCCAGTGAAAGCAGTGCGGTGGGAGATGCTGTGCCTATGCCTACATTGCCTGCACTGTTAATTACCATTCTTGTCTGGTTTCCATTAGTACGGAATTGTAATCCATTTAATGTGTTGACGTTATTATAGTCAATCGCTCCATCGTATGGAAAACCGGGGATGCCAAATAATATCCCGGTTTCTTTTGCGGCCGGGCTTAATAAATTAATAAAAGTATGGTCATTACTTTCCACCGTTAGTGATGCAAGTGAATAAGGTGCAGCACCTGATACGCCGTTTTGTACATGCAATTTAGTTAATGGAGTAATTAAACCAATGCCTACATTTTGTGCTGTGCTATTTTGCGAAAAAAAAATTAATGCAGGAGCAATGAATACAAAATATTTTTTGATGAGGTTCATATATTATTCTATTTTTTTTCAACAAGTTTTTTTAATTCATCTATTTCTTTTTTTAGTTCTTTCATCCCTTCAACCAGCAGTGGAACCACTTTTGCATAGTCCACTGACTTATACCCGTCTTTGTCAGTTTGCACAGCCTGTGGCAAAACTTTTTCTACATCCTGCGCTATAAGTCCTACCTGTAGTTTGGTATCAAAATATTTGGACGGAAATTCATCCGTTCTCATAAAATATTCCACGCCGTTGATAGCCATTATTTTTTGCAGCGGGTTTTGTAATAGAGAAATTTGTTTTTTATAGCGGGCATCAGAAGGATAATTAGTGCCGTTAACGGTAAGCGTTCCTGTACTGTTAGTGAGATACATTCTTTCT
>JBDSXS010000091.1:0-3211 GCA_039926045.1 Ferruginibacter sp. | reverse complement strand
CTCAATGCATTTAAGTATGCAGGCAAAGTACTCACCAGTGTTTTACCTTCACCCGTTGCCATCTCGGCAATTTTACCCGAGTGCAAGACCATACCACCGATCAACTGTACATCATAATGTACCATGTTCCAGGTAACCGCTCCGCCGCCTGCTGTCCAGGTATTTTTATAAATGGCTTTATCGCCTTCAATAATGATATTGTCTTTTTTGGCGGCAAGGGTTCTGTCTAATTCAGTGGCCGTAGTTTCAAGCCTTTCATTATCCCTAAAACGCCTGCTGGTTTCTTTAACCGCTGCAAAAGCTTCGGGCAGGATCTCCTGTAACACCACTTCCAGTTGCTTATCTTTTTCTTTTTTTAATTCATCGATCTCTTTATAAAAAACATCCTTGCCGTTAATATCAGCAATGGGCAGTTCCTCAGCAGCTTTTTGTTTATCGGCTATTTCGGTATTGATGGCATTGAGGTGTGCGGCAATGCGTTGTTTGAATTCGGCGGTCTTGTTACGCAATTCATCATTGCTCAACGATTGGTATTGATCAAAAAAACCGTTGATCTGCTCAACCACGGGTTTTATTTTTTTTACGTCTTTTTCGCTCTTATTACCGCCAAAAAGTTTTGAAATAGCTCCGATCATAAAATGCTTTATTGTTGGGTATGCTGTTAATTAATTATGCTAATGAATACAAGATTGTCAAATTTGATGCTGAAAATTATTTATAGCCAAATTGACAGAACTTCCCCACTTTCTTTCGGGGTGGACAAAGGTATGAATTGTTTGGGGTTTGTTTTACTGTCAATTCTGGCAAAAAAGGCCCTTATTAAACAATCTATGCTGCTAATTGTTACGTATTTGATAAAAAGAATCATATGAACAAAACTATCCTCTTAATATGCCTTGTGGCTGTTTCATTTCCGGCTTTTTCGCAAAAAGATGCATTAATTAAGTTTGAAAAAGAACGTGTTGCTTATACTAAAAGCTCAATGCTTGCATTAGGTGGCTGGTCAGCTGCCAACATTATTGTGAGCGGCATTGCCACCAACACCCGAAACAGGGAGATGCGCTATTTTCACCAGATGAATGTGATGTGGGGCAGTATCAACCTGGCCTTTGCCGGCCTGGGTTACTGGGGGGCAGGAAAAGAAAAGATCGATAATCCTACTTTAGCGGCTGTATTAAAACATCAAAACCGGATCGAAAAGACCTACCTGATCAATGTGGGGCTGGATGTTGTTTATGTGGGTGCCGGCCTGTTGATGAACCAGACAAGTGATAACCAAAAAAATCCGGATAAATTTAAAGGCTATGGCAACTCCATTATGTTGCAGGGCGGATTTTTATTATTGTATGATGCCCTCATTTATTCTATTCATCGTAAACATGGCAAACAATTAAAGGGAATGGGGGAAAAGCTGACATTCAATGCAGGCCCGGGAGCAGTTTCATTGACCTATAATTTTTAAGTTTTTTTCAACCTGCTTTTTGCCTTAGCTCTGTCAACTCCTCTGTTAACCTGGCTATTAGTTCTACATATAATTTCCGCTCATTTTCATGACTTTCAATAATAAGGTTTTGAATATTTACATATCTCTGTGATTTTTCATTACCTGCATTTTCGATCATATTTTGGGGATCGAATGTTTTAAGGTAATCTTCTTTTACAGCCAGTAAAACAGCGATGCTTCTGATCTGTTCTTCAGGTATAGACTTCTGTTTTGTTTCCAGGTAACTATATTGTTCCTGCGAGATGCCAAGTTTTTTAGCCATATAAACCTGGCTATAGTCTCTTAGTTCCCTGAGTTTTTTAATTCTGAGTCCGGTAGTTAGCATGATGTAGGGATTATGATCTTGCTAAATTATTAAACTATATTAAATAAGTTACTAAATCAGAACCTGTATTTTCCTCATGTTTAAAGGTAGGTTTGACCCATCGTCGATGATGCGGCATTGCCCGATCCGCTTATAAATTGGGTATTAATCTTAAAACCTAAAAATCATGTTTAAAAAAATCATGTTTGCAGGAATCCTAATGATCACGATTTCTGCACTAAAAGCAAAAAATGTCACAACAGTTAAAAACATTTTGCCAAACTCATCCGGCCTGGGTGCAAATGAAGACCTGGCAAACAAAATTGCTATTGATAATGATTTTAAGAATTATTATATTAGTAATGTAAAATTTGCCAATAAGCTCATTGAAAGCAATGCTGGCAGCCTTTTCCTAAAATACATTCAAAATAAGATCACCGCTGAGGAGTCTACTATCCTGTTTGCAAAAATGAATGTAGCCGGCAAAAAAGAATTTGATGCCATTGCTGTGAATTTAAGAAATGAAGCCGTGGCTTTCTTTAATAAGTTTCCGCAGCTAAAGTTGATGGCTGAAAAAGAGCAAAAAGAGTTGCTGGTAAATGCTTTTAAAAAAATAAGTACTGATGATCTTATTAAAGCAAAATTTGTAAAGGCAAAATATGTTACGCCTGAAGAATGTTTTTGGTGGTGGATGACTTGTAACACGCTTTGTTTTATCGGTTGCTCTTATAGTGAAGGAAATCAATGCTATTGGGATTGTAGTGGGTTTTGCGCAGGCGCCTATGGCTTATGCTGGTTCAATACATAAAAACTAAAATAGATCATCATGAAATTCTCTCTTTTATTTTTCCTGGTCATAGTGTTTTTAGGGGTTACTAATTTTAAAGTAACACAAAAAAAATATCTCCCCGTTTATATAGGCTTAAGCGATACTTCTTTTTTATCCAAAGAATTGTTACTAAATATTAAAGCGGCTTTTTCAATGAAAAAAGTAAAGACAATAAATAGATCGGAAATAATGGAATTACAAGATGCAGAAGTTAGAAGAGTAATGATTCCGTATTTCGAAATTCAAAAAACATCTAACGACCCTTTAAATTTTGATGATGGTAAGAGATATATGGCAACCCACCAACAGAATATCGCAAACAGTTTATATATCAATTTGAAAGTTAATGCTGCTGGCTTTATTGAGGATACTGTTAAATGGAGCAACCATACATTGCCCATCAATATGTTGGACTTCCCAAAACCAAAATTGCATTACATGATCTTAGACAGTACAAATGCCAAAACCATGTTGCAAATGTCTCAGAGTATTGTTGACAGTATTATTGCCAGCAATGTTTTAATAAAAGATTGATCCAGCTTTAAGCGGTTGTGTTAAGTATCTTCAAGCAGGT
>JBDSXS010000090.1:0-21384 GCA_039926045.1 Ferruginibacter sp. | reverse complement strand
CCTTAAAATATACAATAATCAATTTTCAATACTCAATACTCAAGTTGGAGTACTTCACATCTTTTCCAGCATCTCCACCACCCCTTCCCGCTTCAATATTAAATAACCCAGCCTGTCGTTGCTGATGCCGTCTTTTAAATGGTAACTGAAATGCAACTGGTCGTTGATGACCGATGTTTCAAAATATTTAAAGTCAATATTCGGATATTTTTTCAGTTCCTCACCTATTTCATACAAATGGGTAGATAGTATAAAAAGCGAATTTTTCATCTTAAGAAGGCCTTCAATTACAGTGCTGCTGCACTTCATGGCGTCCTGCACATTGGTGCCTTTGAACAGTTCATCTATCAGTATCAGCCATTTTTTTCCGTCGTTGATCTTGATGATGGTTGATTTAATGCGCTGCACTTCGTTATAAAAATAACTTTCGCCTTTGGCGATATTATCCACCACATTAATATTGCTGAGCATGCCGTCAAACAAGGTTAGTTTCATTTGCTGTGCCGGCACGCCCATACCTATATGGGCCAAAAAAACAGAAGCGCCCACCGATTTGATGAATGTGCTTTTACCGGCCATATTGGCGCCGGTTAAAAAAAGAAAATTTGTTTCCCTGTTCAACTCCACATCATAAGCCACAGGATCATTTACCAGCAAATGATATAAGCCCTTTGCTTCAATAACAGGCCCAACATTGTGTACAAAACCGGGGAAAACCAGCTGGAATTTTTGCACGGCCTTTGCCATGCCATACCAGGCATCAATTTGCGCATATAGCACCACCAACTCAAGCATATTTGTTTTGTAACCATAGCGTATAAAATGTGCCAGTTCCAAAAGCTGTGATTTGGTGAGGTCATCAGCAGTTTTATATTTTTCAATAACGACGAATTGGGTTTTTTGTAAGACCCTTTCAATTGTTGTTAAGATCTTTTGCAGGGGGGCAGGTATATCTTCTCCTGCAAACAGTTCCAGCAAATGTTTGAAACCTTTTATGAAATCGAAACAATGTTTTGCAGAATAAGTCACCAGGGCATAATCAGGACCGTGCAATAATTTATAACTATAGGCCTCAAAAGAAGAGGCACGGGCCGGGATGGGGCTGATACGTGAATCAAAGAATTTTTCCACCACCATCACCGTGCCGTTACTTATTTGTATAGACCATAGCGGCAGTTTTTTAATGATGAGCTGCAGGGTTTGCTGCACCGCAACTATTTCATCCAGTGTTTTTAGCGGCGTACTGAAATTGATCCTTAACTGTTCGCTCCCATGTGCTGTGCTGCACAGGTCCAGCTTACCAAACACCGACATATCTTCTCCACTTTCAAACATTAAAAGATCGGCAAGTGTTGTTTTGTCTATGTCCATAGAGATGTAATATTGAAGATTTAATATTTAATATTGAGGGCAGCTTTTATTTAAAGAGTCTTCACAAATATTCAATATTAAATATTACCTATTAAATAACATTCTTTGTCCTTTTGCTGATTCGTAAAAGGTTCCATTGTTATAAATCATGTTGCCACTAACAATTGTACTAACTATAGATGCAGGAAAGCTGAAATTCTCTAAAGGGCTCCAGCCACATTTATATAAAATGTTTTCTTTGGTCACTGTTGATGGCAAATTCGTATCAACCACAACCAGGTCGGCAAAATAGCCTTCACGTATATAACCCCGGTTTTCGATGCGGAAACAATCAGCCACGGCATGACTCATTTTTTCTGCTATCTTTTCCAGGCTGATCCTTCCCTGTTTATGATAATGCAGCATTAATAACAAGGGGTGTTGCACCAAAGGCAACCCGGCATGTGCCTGTTCATAGGCCCCCTGCTTTTCTTCCCAGGTATGAGGCGCATGATCTGTTGCAATAACATCCAGCCGGTCATCAAGCAGGGCTTTCCATAGGGCTTCTTTGTTATGCGCTGCTTTTATGGCGGGGTTGCATTTTATTTTATAACCCAGCTCTTCATAATCATCGGCAGTAAAATGTAAATGATGTACACATACTTCGGCAGTGATCCTTTTTTCTTTTAAGGGCATCATGTTGCTGAAAAGTTGTAATTCTTTTTCGGTACTGATATGCAGGATGTGTAAGCGGCTATTGTATTTTTGTGCAAATTTTATGGCGATAAGTGAAGATTCAAAACAGGCTTCATCATCCCTGATCAATGGATGATCGGCAGCAGATAATTCACCCTTCTGGCTTTTGATCCGTTCATAATTTGCTTTAATGATCCGCTCATCTTCACAATGGGTTGCGATCAGCATTTCGGATTCCCTGAAAACCTTATCCAAAGCATTATGGCTATCCACCAGCATATTGCCCGTACTGGCGCCCATAAATATTTTTACACCGCAAACATTATGTTTATGGTCATTCATTTTTAAAACCTCATCAGCATTGTTGTTGCTGGTGCCCATAAAAAATGAATAGTTGGCCAGTGAAGTATTGGCGGCAATGGTATATTTATCTTCCAGCAATTGCGGCGTTAGTGCATTGGGCACGGTATTGGGCATTTCCATAAAACTGGTAACACCGCCTGCCACAGCAGCTTTACTCTCGGTATAGATGGTTGCCTTGTGGGTAAGGCCGGGCTCCCGGAAATGGACCTGGTCATCAATAACCCCCGGCAAAAGATGTTTCCCTTCACCATTTATCTCTGTAACCTTATATTTTGTTTCAATTCCTGCTGCAATTTTTTCTATCCTTTCGCCGTTAATTAAAACATCCATCGGCTGAATTTTTCCTTCATTTACAACGTGTATGTTCTTAAAAAGGTATTTTTGCATAACTTGAATACTGTTACCTGTTAAACTAAAATTATCTGATGCAATTTATTAAAAGCTTAACCAAACTGTTGTTTTTTATTTGTCCTGCATTTGCAACAGCACAATCCACTTTTTTAACGCCGGGATCAAAAGATGTTCATTTTGTTGACCGCATGGAAATTAAGCAGCAAAAGAACACCCATCTTAACTTTTCGGCAGTACGGCCATTCAACAGGCAATATATTGTTCGGCAGACTGAATTTATCGACAGTGCCCGGTTGGGATATACAGATTCGACCGGCAGGGATAAGTATGAAGAATGGAACAACCAGGGGCTTACGCCTATTGATGAATATAACCTCACCAGTTTTTTAATGAACAACAGCGAATGGGTAACAGGCCCCAGGGATGAGTTTAAAAGTAAAAGGCCGGTGCTTAAAAATTTTTATACAACAAAACCCAATTTCCTGGAAGTTAAGACCAGGGACTTTTTCCTGGCGCTGAATCCTGTTTTTCAATATGTGCAGGGTATTGAAACGGGGTATAATAAACCCATTTATTTGAACAGCAAGGGTGTTACTGCCCGGGGAACCATTGGCCGAAAAATTGGCTTCTCCACTTTTATAACTGATAACCAGGAAAGGGGCCCGCAATTTTTTCAGCAGCGGGTAAGTATGTCCAGGGCCGTGCCCGGTGTTGGTTTTTATAAACCATTTAAAACAAACGGGTATGACTATTTTGATGCAAGGGGCTACATAACCGCCAAAGTAGCCGGCGCTATTGATATCCAGTTTGGCTATGATAAAAATTTTATTGGCAACGGGTACCGGAGTTTATTTTTAAGCGACTGGGGCAACAGTAATTTATTTTTAAAACTGAATACCAGGATCTGGAAAATAAATTACCAGAATTTATTCATGGAACTGATGCCGCAGTTTAAGAAAAATGGCGATACTTTACTTGACCGTAAATACGCAGCCATGCATCACCTGAGTATGAATGTGACCAAATGGCTTAACGTGGGGCTTTTTGAAGGCGTTATTTTTGGTCGAAAGAACCATTTCGATTTTCAATATTTAAATCCCATTATTTTTTACAGGCATATTGAAGGCACAGTAGGCAGTCCTGATAATGCTGTGGCCGGTTTTGATTTCAAAGCAAATATTGGCCACAAGGCACAATTGTATGGCCAGCTGTTGCTCGACGAATTTATTTTATCTGAAATTAAAAACAATCCTACCAGCTGGGTGAATAAATGGGGAATACAGGTTGGATTGAAATATGTGGATGCCTTTGGTGTAGACAACCTCGACATACAATTGGAAACAAACAGGGTAAGGCCTTTCACGTATACACATAACGATACCATATCCAATTACACGCATTACAATCAACCACTGGCGCATCCTTTGGGTGCCAACTTCCAGGAGTTTTTGGGTATTGTCCGTTATCAGCCTGCACCAAAATGGTATGTTTACCTGCAGGGAATTTATTATTACCAGGGACTGGATAGTGCAGGCAAAAATTTTGGGGGGAACATTTTTAGAGATTACACAACCCGAACCATGAATAGTGGTTTTAAGATCGGCAGCGGAAATAAGGCCACTGTTTTAAATGCTTACCTGCAGGTTTCGTACGAAATAAGAGAGAATATATACTTTGAAGTATCGGGAATGTACCGTCATGAAAAAACGATCAATAACCCTGCTGCAAATACAACCACATTAATTACCGGTGGTGTTCGTATCAATATGTTTAACCGGAGATACGATTATTAAATAAGGGATTGTTTTATTCAACCGTTAAAGAAAATGAGATCATACGGGAGTTGATCTTATCGATCACTTTTGAATATTTCAGGTTGTCATCCCTGCTATGCAGGTTACCAAGACCCCAACCCATTTTAATTTCCGGTGTTAACACAAACATTTCAAAATAAAAATGAAATCCTATACCTGCTTCTACACCATAATCAAAGCGCTTAAGTTTGATCTTTTCTTCAGCCTTGCGGGCACCTGCATTTGATGCAAGATCATACTCCACCCTGCCTCCGGCCATCATGTACACTTTAAAATTATTAATCCTGTCGCTGCTGAATTTTATCTGCACAGGAATACTCAGTGAAATAGACTGTACTTTTTTTGCCGTTACAGAATCTTCTCCTGCCGGCTTGTCGGGGTAGGTTACATTATATTCAAAATTCTTTTCGGTAAAAGTGAGGTTAACCGGGTAAGTACGCAGATCAAAATGTTCGGTCAACCGAAAGTTAACAAGCCAGGCCAGGTTAACACCGGTGCTGTTAACACTTTCTACAACAGTGATACTATCAAGGGGGGCCTGCAACAGGAAAACCGGGTGATGGGTAAAACTGAAATGCGAACGGTTTGCGCCCAGGTTGATACCAAAGCGTATTCTTTTATCATCATGGTCATCCATGTTCAATCCTTCCCTCAACTGCGAAAAGCCGATCAGGGGACAAAATAAAATGGCGATACCTATATTAATTATTTTTCTCCGCAATAAATACTGCATATTCCTAGACTCAGTGGTTTAAAATAAATGTTTCTGTATCCAAGGTTATCCAGGATAGCAGTAAAATTTTTTCCTTCCGGAAATTTTTTAATTGATTCGTCGAGATATTGGTATGCGTTGCGGTTTTTCGAGAATATTTTACCAACGTTGGGGGCAATGATTTTCATGTATAGGTTATACATGACTTTTACAACTGCCGACCTGGGTTTACTGAATTCGAGCACCACGAGTTTACCTCCGGGCTTTAATACCCTTTTTATTTCAGATAAACCTTTTTCGAGGTTTTCGAAATTACGTACCCCGAAAGCTACAGTTACCGCATCAAACGAATCATTTTTAAAATTTATTGTCTCGCAATCTCCATTTAACAATTCTATGGTATCCTCAAGTCCAAGTTTTTGGATCTTTTTCCTGCCTATTTCAAGCATGCCGTCGCTGATATCAATACCTGTGATCTTTTCGGGCTTCAATATACCAGATGCCATGATGGCCACATCTGCTGTACCGGTGGCTACATCCAGTATTGTTTTGGGCTGAATTTTAAGCAATTGATGAATTGCTTTTTTTCGCCATTTTATATCAATGCCGGCACTTAAAAAACGATTTAAAAAATCGTACCGGAAAGCAATATCATTAAACATGCCTGCAACCTGTTGCTTTTTCCCTAATTCCGACCCTTTATAAGGTACTACTGTATCGTGTGCATAATCTGACATGGGCGGCAAAGATACGTGGTTTTAATAGAGAAGATGCTGGATACTGGACGCTGGATTCTGGATACTCACGATTATTTAACATCTTTTGAATAATCATACTCTATCCAGAATCCAGTATCCAATATCTTGTATCTAGTATCTTGTATCCAGTATCTTTGCCCCATGCAGATCAAATCAGCTAAATACGTTATCAGCAGCCCCGACTACGAAAAATGCCCATCACCCGACAGGCCGGAGTATGCTTTTATTGGCCGGAGCAATGTGGGTAAATCATCGCTGATCAATATGCTTTGCGATAATGAAAAGCTGGCAAAAACTTCGGGTTCGCCCGGTAAAACTCAATTATTAAATCATTTTGATATCTCTTCGGCGCCTACTCCAAAAGCCAATCAAACAGGGCCTACGGGTGGAGATGCTAAAAGAACAGCATGGTACCTGGTTGACCTGCCGGGATACGGTTTTGCCAAAGTAAGTATAAGAAGCCGGAACCGCTGGGAACAGATGATTGAGAATTACCTGCGGAAAAGGGAGAACCTGACCATGGTTTTTGTACTGATCGATGCCCGGCATACCCCGCAAAGAATCGACCTCGAATTTTTACTGCAGTTAAGAACCTGGAGTGTTCCCTTCTGCTTGATTTTTACAAAAAGCGATAAGGAAAATCAAAGCGTGGTAAGTAAAAATGTAAAAGCTTTTTTAGAAGCCATGAAAAAAAACTGGCAGTTCTTACCCCAACATTTTGTAACCAGTGCTGTAAAAAAAACCGGGAAAGCAAAAATTCTTTCTTTTATTGAGGAAACGAATAAGAGTTTGGAAAGTAAAGCGGGTTAAAGTATGATGCCTGTGTTTTCGCAAACAAGGCTTGTTTAATCGGGAAAGAATAAATCATTTAATTCACCACCTTATTTGCACAGCTGCTGCTGGCAAATGCTTCGGGTTTTGCTTTAAAGGCAAAGCCCATTCCCAAAATGTAGCCCATGGCTTCCCGTAAGGCTTCATTGCTTTTAAACTGTGGATTGGTATTGATATCGGCATGAACTTCCATATCCACATCATACAGGGTGAACAGGTCGCAAAGTTCATAAGCGATCTCAATACTTTTTGCCACTTCAACCAGCATCCTTTCTTTAATACTGTACTTGTGCATTGTTTTTTCATTGTGAATGAACATAAAGCCGCCATGCCCTTCACGTAAAAAAACAATTACTGTGGCAAATTCAGTTTCTTTTCCTTTTACCTGGCTGTCGGTGCCAATGCAAACTTTTAAATGATAACCTGCTGCAGTTTCCCTGGTGATAGCCTGTTCTACTGCATCTTTGATGTGAAGCTGGATGGGATCTCCGTTAAATTTTCTCCATAACATAAAAATGGGTTTTTTAAAGTTACTGATAAAACCCCTAAATCCCCTAAAGGGGACTTTCCAGCAGTAAAATAATTTAAGAAATAATCAAAAATTAACAGAGACAAGTTACGATCTAAATACTCCAGGTTCCCCCTTCAGGGGGCGGAGGGGGTAAAAAAAAGGGGATAGCCCCTAACGCTACCCCCTGACTTACACATGAATCTACCTTACTGTTTTATAATCCGTTCTGTTTGTCGTTGATCGCCATTAAAAAGTTGAATGAAATACATACCTTTTGACTGGTTTGAAATATTTAGTTTGTTTATACCTCTTAAACCGGTTCCTGTATTGATGGTTCTTCCGTTAACGTCGCTGATCACATATTGATAGTTTTCAGCAGCATTAATAACTATTTCATTTTGCACAAGTGTTGATACATTGAACTGCTTATCGCTGTTGCCCGCTCCTCTTAAAGCAATGGTATTTGAATATACGGTTTGATCAATTACAGAAGTAACTTTTAACCGGTAGTAAATGGTATTGCTTTTATATGGTTGGTATGAAAACTTATCAGCAGAAGGAGTTACCGTTGTTAATGTATTAAAACTGCTGCCATTGTCTGAATTCTGTATTTCGATTGTTTTAATAGGCTCATCAGCAATGATACGCCAGTTCAATATATGTTTATTCTTGTCCGTAGTTCCACTAAGATCTACGGCATGTATTGGTAAGGCGCTCTTGGTACCGCTGATGGTATAGGCACCCAGGCTTCCGTATGAACTGACGTTAGAGTTACCTGTACCGCTTATTTTCAGGTAATAGGTACCAGCGTTTAAGATGGTATCAATGCTAACACTCATGGTAGCATTGGGATCACAATCCCTGATCAAAGTTGTGGGCGAACTGAATAATTCAACCCTCACATCAAGGTTTGAACCATTCGAACCAGCACCAATACTGTAAGGAAGAACTGCAAGGTGAAAATTAGAATTTGCACTCAATGTAAATTTAAAAGCATCCTTATCCAGGTCGGTAGTTATAATCCCATTCACACTAAAATTATTTCCCGTCAAAAGACTGGTATTATTATTCAGCGTTTCTCCATAATCATCAGTCCTGTAGCCAAATCCGTTTTGTGTGGTAATTATAGAAAGGTTATTCTGCACATTGGTACATCCATAAGGAGTAGGGCCATTATTCCAGTTACTCATATTTCTATAATAACTGTTTCCCATGATAGGGGCCCAGCCAATTTCTCCTCCTGTAGTTGAACCACTGTTGTATGTTTCAATTGGCGTGCTGCAGTCTACACCATATTTCGACTGATGGGATAATCCCACAGTGTGACCGCTTTCATGTGAGCAACATTCTCCTACCTTTTTAGGGCTGTAACCTAAAAGGTTACTAAATACAAAACATGGAGTGTCGTCTCCCCAGGAAAACGAACCAACATATGCTATACCACCAACGCCACTCGTCCAGCCGCTGGTAGTTGTTATGATCACACGCATGCGCCTGTTCAGCGGCGCCGCTAAAAAAACGGTGGAATCTGTGGTTATATTAATTTGAAAGGGGCGGTAATCTTCACCAATACGTTCAAATGCTTCAGTAATAGCAGGGTCGGTCATGCCCGATGCTGCACAATTAAGCGGGTTACCGTTATTCCATACAGAACTTTGTACATAGTGACCATCAAAATCAAGAAATATGGTTGCCACTGCACCAGGTAAACTGTTTAATTTGGGAACAGCAAAAGCGTTAAAGGAAAATACCATTACCGCCGTAAAGATTAATGAAGTAAAAAGATTTTTCATTTTGTAGGATTTAGGAAGATTCTTGGATATTGTAAGCTTTGATCTTTGATACTTGAATTAATTATGACTGCAATCCTGGATCACACGGTCTGTTTCTATCTTAACAAGTTGATAATTCCCGGTTACATTTAGCTTAAGCTCAAACCCATCAAAATAATTTTTATTGATGATCCGGCCGAGATAGCCAATGCTCCCATCATCATTCAGCACTTTGGAAACACTGAAAATGGTATTGAAATAATCAGGCGAAGAAATAACTGCAGTTTGCAGGTTAGCATATTTTACAGTATTACTGGTTAATGTACCTGAAAAAGTAAAATTGTCAGAAAATGAAATGCTGATCGCTTGCCCGGCAGGCGTATTAAAGATCCTGCTTAATTCTGATTGTGAACAATTAATAACAGCGGGAAAAGCATTGAATTGAGAAGGTTTTGTAGTGTTGGTTTGGGAAAAACCTGTAATTGTTATCACTGATAACAACAATAACAATGCATAGGGCGCATAGTTTTTCATAGTGATTTTTGGTTTTAATAGATAATTGGATAAATTCTCATTACTTAACGATATCTGAGAATATTTATTATCTATTTAAACCAAAAAATTATTCCCGCCTGAAAAATAAAGGACAATTTGGAGATTAATAGAAGAAATTCTACACTAATGAAATGCTGCCTGTACCTAGGTATTTATCAATACTGACCCGTGCTTAGTAAGACCAGGGTACAGGCTTCCATGGGTTTTACTCCATTTTGAATCGCAAGTTCTGCCAACTCATCATTTTCTGTACCCGGGTTAAAGATTATCCGTTTGGGATGAAGGGAGATTATATAATCGTAGTATTCCTTTTGATGGGCAGGGTTTAAATAAAGGGTTACCGTATCAATACCTTCAAATGGTTTTTTTCCTGTTTCGATCGGGATACCGGCAACATCCCCTTCTCTTTTACCAATGGCAACAACAGGGTGCTGATGGCTTTTCAGTCTGTTTATAGCCAGGTTGCTATACCGCGATGGGTTTGCAGAAGCCCCCAATACCAATGTTTTTTTCTTTTCCATTAATTTAAAAATCTTGCTTTTATGTCAGGTGTTGGTATCATACATTCCTTTCTTATACCAAACCATTTATACCGGTTTTTAGCTATCCAGTTATATATCCCGTCCCGTATAAACTTAGGGACAATAATTAAGCCATAACATAATGACCAGAGAGCTCTCAGATACCTGCACACCCGTAAAGCGGCTGTGGAGCGTTTATAAGCTATCCCGTTCTCTATAAAAACAAAGGATTCCATATCTTCTGCAGGCAGGTTATACTGTTTCAATAATTTTTGCCCGGCTTCTGATTGCATGGGCGCAAACAGGATATTTGCTTTGGCATTTCTTTTAATGGTAAAGTTGATAGCACTGTTACAAAAATTGCAAACACCATCAAATAATATAATAGGCTGTTGATCCATTTTATAATTCAAAGTTACTGAATAGCTTTTTGTGCCCGATCATTCAGTATGTTTTTAAGCGCCTCATCCAAAACACCATACTTAAATTGATAGCCGGCTTCCAGCAAACGGGCTGGTATAACCCAACGGCTTTTTAAGATCAATTCGGTTTCTGTTTTAATAAATACAGCGCCGATCTTCAATAACCACTCTGGCATGGGCATTCCGATCTTTATCCCCATATTGATCCTTAACAATTGCATTAAGTTTTTGTTGGTAACTGGGTTTGGTGCCGCTGTATTAAATACGCCTGATAATTCATTATGCTGCTGAATAAAATTTATTATGCTGAACACATCTTCAATATGGATCCAGCTAAACATTTGATTGCCCCTACCCTGTTTTCCCCCAAGGGCAAAGCGAACAAGATTTCTTAATGGATCAATGACGCCTCCTTCTTTTCCCAAAACAATAGCCATTCTTAAAGCAACCTGTCGTGTGGCAGGCAATGTAAAATCAAAAAACGCTTTTTCCCAACTGGTTGCAACATTAACGGAAAAGCCATTGCCAATTTCTCCGGCACTTTCAGTCATGGGCCTGTCTTCGGCGTGACGGTAAATGGTGGCGGTGCTTGAATTTATCCAAAGTGATGGCGGATCTTTGCAGGCAAGAATTGCTTTTCCAAGCGCTTTGGTTGTATCGATCCGGGAATCATATATCTCTTTTTTATTTTTTTCATTGTACCTGCAGTCAACAGATTTACCGGAAAGGTTGATCAGCATTTCAGCGTTTTCAAGGGCTGCTTCGATGGCAGAAATATTATTCCAATTGATATGATCTTTCTGCCTGGAAATAATGATCACCTCATATCCCATAGACATAAACTTTTTAGCAAGGTACCTGCCTACAAAGCCTGTGCCGCCTGCTATAATGATTTTCTTTTGCATTCAGGTAAGTATAAATATTAAAATAATGATCCTGTATAAAACCCATGTGTACGAAATTAATACCGGTAAATCAAGCTGAGCAACTATTCTTTTATGGGTAAAGAACATGATCAATACAACTGTAAAAAAATATAGGATATTAAATGTATCAGTATAATTTGAATATTGGTTCAAAATGAGCAACGGAACCAACAAAAATGCACCCATTGCAGAAACAAGTACCATCTTAAAATAATAATCAAGTTTGAGTGCCCATACTTTTTTATAGATAAAGGGATACTGAAAAACCAGCATCCCTGTCACCATAAATAACTCAAATTGCCAGTCGTATTTTATTGTTAACAGATGCTGGATCAGCTTTGCATACTGGTGTAAGATTAAGGCTGTTACAGCAATGCAGATCAATATGACTGTTATTTTAAATCCCGGTGCCTGTATGATCTTATTATATTTCATTTGGGTAAACCATTTACTCAGTCCGGTATTATCATAGTTTATTAATAATGGGGGCTTTATATCTTGCTTCCTGGGTTGCCCTTTTCCTGAGCGTAAAAAATATATACAAGTTAAAGAAATGCATGCCACCAAGTATTAAAATGATGACGCCAATCTTTAAGCTCAGTTTTTCAATTACTTCCTGGAAGTTTGTAATGCTGCTGGTAACCTGTAAAGTGTAGACTGCATAACCAATATTGACCAGGTAAAAGCCCACCAGCAGTAAATTGTTTACGCTGTCAGCCAATTCTTTATTGCCGTGAAAAATATCAATTAAAAAAACTTTGCCGTTTTTAAACAGTGTCCTGGCAACCCAAACAGTTAAGGCAATAGTAATAAGCAGGTAAAAACAGTAGGTGATGATAATGTAGTTCATAAAATTTATTTTATAGGTTATAAATTATTTTAAGAGTGCTAAAGGCCGCTGATTCATTTTCCTTACTTCATCAAAACACAACCAGGTATAAAACACCGCCATGAAGGGTGCTGTAAAAAGCAATATCCAAAAAGACCCGATGGGCATAGTTACCAGGGATATAAAAGTTATCCAATGGTAGTTTCGCCTTACTCCCTTCTTTTCAGTAAAGCTGTGGTAGTAAACATGTACCAGCATACTCATCACCTGCCAGCCGCCCACAACAAAATATCCTGTTATAAAAGTATAATCCTGCCTGATGATCGCTGTAATGGCAAATCCTGTGATCAACATGATGCTGATCCAGGTATCGATTTTTTTAAATTTTTTTATGATATAATATTTTATATTTTCAGAAAATTTTGAAATATATTTCCCAAATAAAAGCCGGAATTTTCCAGCTTATTGCTTGCGCTTTCAAGAGAGGTCACTTAAAGAACTTCAGCAGGCTTCCCAGGAACCAGCTTTCATCTGCCTTGATCATCACATCCAGCATACTATCGGCCTGGTTGCCAAACTTCCTGATACCGCCAACCGTATCCACAAATTGTTTTACGTGCTTATCCTTTTTATCACCGTCAACTTTTTCCAACTGGCTCAATAATTTCAGCATAGGATCCAGTTCCCTTTTTTTTCTTTCTTTGATGATCTGTGTGGCCACTTTCCAGATATCCTTCTCTGCACTAAAGAATTCTTTACGTTCGCCCTGGATAAGTACCCTGTCCACCAATCCCCAGGACACCAGGTCGCGGGTATTCATATTTACATTACCCCTGCTGATGTTCAATTGCTCCATAATATCATCTTGTGTAAGCGGATCGGGGCTCACCAGTAACAAAGCATGGATCTGTGCCATGGTGCGGTTGATACCCCAATGCGTACCAAAGGCGCCCCAACTGCTGATGAACTGTGTTTTTGCTTCAGAAAGTTTCATGATCCTTTATTTATACCTCAAAGATAATACATTTATTGAATTTTCAAAACTTATTGAAAATATATTTTAATCTTTTACAAATCCAAAAGGTTGCAACCTGTAAGCTTTAATTTGTTCTCCGTTCTTAATAGCTGGCGACCAATCCGGCATATTGTAAATTGCCCTCAACGATTCTTCATCCAGAACATATTCTACCGATTTCCATATATGTATATCGGTTGGCCTCCCAGTAATGTCTATTGCAAAAAAAACTTTTACCGTTCCCCCTTTAACTGATTTTAAAGCAATATCCGGGTTGAGGGTTTTAATTAAATAATTTTTCCAGGAATTCGTTTTTCCTATAAACATAGCTTCTTTATCTCCATCCTGAAATTTTTCCTGGGTTTCTTTTTTAACCGTATCCGGATTTGTGCTTTTAATTAATTCACCTGCTTTATACATTTCTTTCAGTATAACTTTACCGGTATCATTAAAGTAAACCCATTCATTATCTTGCTTATTGTTTGTATAACCGCCGCTGATCTTAATAATGCCATTGATATCGTACTCATAATAAGGGCCCTCCAAAACACTTAACGTAGCATCTGCATACGTGGTAGCTTTTCTTAAAGGTCCACGCATTTTATAATCCAGAAGTTCTACACTGCCATTCGGATATTTTTTTACCGCAATAAAACTTTTAGCTTCTTTTATATCTTTTGTGGTACCCTTATCCCCTACCAACAAAATTCTCGTAATCGTTTGTGCCGGTAAGCCTGTAAAAACCGACAAAAGAAATAGTAAGTATAATATTCTTTTCATCAGGTATTTTCTTTAAGTGGGATGTGAATAAAATAGATCAAAAGTACCTCTAAAATAAAGTGCACTGAAATATTTCAGTGCACTTCTATGTAGAATTTATATATTCTTACAATAGCATCGTTACCGGGTTCTCCAGGTATTTTTTAAGTGTTTGCAGGAAAGCTGCACCCACGGCTCCGTCCACGGTACGGTGATCACAACTCATGGTAAGCTTTATGATATTGCTTACCCCAAAACCCTCTCCTTTTTTAACCACTATTTCTTTAATGGTTCCCACAGCCAAAATCGCACTGTCGGGTGGGTTTATGATGGCTGTAAATTCTTCAATATCCATCATACCCAGGTTAGAGATGGTAAAAGTATTACCACTGAATTCGCTTGGTTGTATCTTTTTATCCCTGGCCTTGCCATATAATTCCTTTGTTTCGGCGGCGATCTGCGATAAGGTTTTCTGATCGGCAAAACGGATAACCGGCACGATCAATCCATCAGGCGTTGCTAACGCACTGCCAATATGAATATGATGATTCTGGCGGATAAAATCTCCCATCCAGCTGCTGTTCACATTTGGATGCTGGCGAAGCGATAAAGCCGCTGCCTTTATGATGAAATCATTGAAAGATATTTTAACCGGGCTCAGTTCATTCAATTGTGTGCGTACATTAATGGCATTATCCATGTTGATCTCCATGGTGAGATAAAAATGCGGCGCACCAAATTTACTTTCACCCAGGCGGCGTGCAATGGTTTTACGCATTTGTGTTAACGGCACATCGGTATGGCCTTCCTGCCCGGTGATCGTTGGCCGTTGATCGTTGGTCGTGGGTTGCCCTTTACCTGTTGCAGGTTTATCAGCCACCGGCACATATCCATCAATATCTTTTTTTGTAACCCTGCCCCCATCACCACTGCCGCTTACTTTATTGATGTCGATACCTTTATCAGCAGCCAATTTTTTTGCTAAAGGAGAAGCTTTAATTCTTCCGTTTGTAGCTACTGTTTCTTGTTTCTCGTCCGCAGGACTTGGTGAGTCTGCAGTTTCCGATGGGGCACTGTCTGTTGCCTGTTGCCCGTCGTCCGCTGTCGATTGTTCATTATTATTCCCCCCAGCTTTTTCTGCAGCCACATATGCACTTACATCCGTTCCTGCTTTACCTACTATGGCAATGATCTCGTTTATTTTAGCAGCATTGCCTGCTTCCACGCCTACATATAATAATGTACCTTCTTCATATCCTACTACTTCCATGGTTGCCTTATCCGTTTCCACTTCAGCCAATACATCATCAGATTTTACAAGATCACCAACTTTTTTATTCCAGGAAACGATCTTTCCTTCTGTCATCGTATCGCTCAATAATGGCATGCGGATCTCTTTTGCACCATCGGGAAGAGCAACAGTTTCTTGTTTTGTGTTTTGAGTTTTGGGTTGGGAAGCCTCATTCGATACATTTGCTTTAGCTGAGGTTTCGGCAGATGCTTCTTTGGTTTCAGGTGCTTCAGGTTTATCAACAGTTTTAGTTTCACCCTTTTCAGCATCTAATAATCCTTTATAATCTTCCCCTTCTTTTCCTACAATAGCAATGATCTGGTTAATTTTTGCCGCTTCGCCGGCAGGTACGCCAATATATAATAAGGTTCCGTCCACATAGCCGTTCACTTCCATGGTTGCTTTATCAGTCTCTACATCAGCAAGCACATCATCAGCTTTTACTTTATCACCCACTTTTTTATTCCAGGATATTATTTTCCCCTCGGTCATCGTATCGCTTAAAAGCGGCATGCGTATCACTTCTGCCATAATATTAATAGCTTATTTTAGATTGAGGTTCGAAATTAAGGCAAAATGAGGAAATGACGGGCAGTTTGGGCTAATAATCGAGTTCTAGCCGCAGCCTGTCTTTTAATTCTTTTACCAACGGATACTCGGCTATGATCTTCTGGTATTGTTCGCGGGAACTTAATGGTTTTTCTGTAACCTCACCGGTGCCCTCTTTTTCGATAATGATCACCATATAGGTGAGCTGTCGGTTGCAAAAGTATTGCTGCAGGTCATCAACAAGCCCGGCACGTTCCTGTTCAATAAATTTTTGCTGGATATTATTCTCAGTAATGATCTCAATGGAATTGTTGTCAATGATCTTTAATACGGCCATTTTAAAATTGGTTACCGCTGAATGATTTTTCCTGGCGATAAGTTTATCAATAAATTTGCCCCAGCACAATTGTAATTCTTCTTCGGTCAGGTCTTTAACCCCGTTCCCATTTGCATTATTTTGCGCAGTTACCTTTTTACGAATGGCATCCAGGGAACCGATAGATCTTTTAGTTTCATTTGAAGGAACCGGCTTTGTATCTTTTTGCTCAAATACCGGTTTGGGTTCTTCAATTATTAATTTGGCTTCTGTATTTTTTTTGATAACAGGTGCAGAAACAACAGGGGCTTCCTGCTCTTTTACCTTAATGGGCTGGATAGACCTGAACGCGACCGAACGTGTTGCCTCAACTATTTTTTTTTTAGATATGGTTCCTTCGTTGTTTACCATTTCAACCGCCTGTAACAGGTAACAGAGTTTGATGATGGCCAGCTCAACATGCAGGCGCTTATTGCGGGCCTGCTTATAATTTATTTCTGCTTCGTTGAGCAAATTCAAAGCAGCGATCAGCCAGCCTGTTGAGATCTGCTGTGCAGCCTGTAAATATTTTTGTTTGAAATCATCGGCCACTTCCAGCAGGATGGCTGCTTTTGCATCTTTACTTACCAACAGGTTCCTTATGAATTCACTGTAACCTTCCAGCAAAGTATCTCCTTCAAAACCCTTGCGGTTTATTTCATCATACAACAACATGGCATCGCTTAGTTGCTGTTGCTGCATACAGTTCAGCAGTTTAAAATAATAATCTTCGTCTAAAATATTCAGGTGCTCTAAGGTGTTGCTGTAATTCAATTCGCCATTGGTGAAGCTTACAATTTTATCCAGTATACTCAATGCATCCCGTAAACAACCCTCGCTCTTTTGTGCAATCACATGCAATGCAGCTTTATCAGCCTTTATTTTTTCTTTTTCACAAATTTCCTGCAGGTGTACAATGGTATCGTTATTGGTAATTCTTTTAAAATCAAAGATCTGGCAACGGCTTAGAATGGTTGGTATGATCTTATGCTTTTCTGTTGTAGCTAAAATAAAAATGGCATAGGGCGGTGGTTCTTCCAGCGTCTTTAAAAATGCATTGAAGGCCGATGAGCTCAACATGTGAACCTCATCCACAATATATACTTTGTATTTACCGGCCTGGGGTGCAAAGCGTACCTGCTCTACCAGGCTTCTGATATCATCCACCGAATTATTGCTGGCAGCATCCAGTTCGTGAATATTCATTGAAGTGCCCGCATCAAAGGAAACGCAACTGTTACAGGTATTACAGGCTTCTCCTTCTGCTGTTTGGTTTTCGCAGTTGATGGTTTTGGCCAGGATCCTTGCGCAGGTTGTTTTACCAACACCCCTTGGACCACAAAACAAAAATGCGTGGGCGAGCTGGTTATTTTTAATGGCATTTTTTAAAGTAGTGGTAATATGCGCCTGCCCAACCACTGTTGAAAAATTCTGTGGCCTGTATTTTCTTGCCGATACAATAAACTTATCCATGGGCTGCTAATTTCGGTATTCTAATCTGGAAAACAGAATTTGTTTTTACACCATTTAAGATACCATCGGGTGACGTTTAAATTCTTTGGTACGGTCGAATAAATACCGGAAAGTTGCCAGGTTGCGGCTGCGGAAAGTATCACCAAAATTCTCTGCCACATTGATCATTTTGGGGTTAAAATCACCGATCCACTGCATTTCATACTCGGTATATAAAAAAGGAGGGGCCTGTATGATCTTACGGCATTCGCCAATAATATAAGAATCAATGCCGGTGCCCTGCCAATCAGGTACAACGCCAAATACAACACCAACAAATTTCTTCGATCTTTTGAATTTTTGTCGCCATACAAACTCCAGTTTTTGCAACAGGCCAAATTTTCCGTTCAGGTGTTTAAAATACTGGTTAATATCAGGTATGTTAATGAACATGGCTATGGCCGTTGCTTTGTGATAGGCAAAATAAACAAGACTTTCGTCCATCACGGGTTTCATTGTTTTGAACATGATGAGCACCTGTTCTTTATTCAATTGCTTAAGGCCGCCATGCCCTGCCCAGGCTTTGTTGTATACTTCTGTAAAATCCAAAGCATATTTTTCCAGGTTATTTTTTTTTATGGTCTCAAAACTGATATCCGGGTTTGCTTCGTGAATTTTATGCCGGTCCAGGGTTTTTTGAGCAATTTGTTTTTGTGCATCCAATGCAAAGCAAACCTGGTTATAAAACAATTTAAAACCATAGTTCTCAAAAAGAATAATATAATAAGGCGGATTGTAATTCATACAATACAATGGTGGCGTAAAACCCATGGTGATCAAACCCCACCAGCGGTCACGTTCACCAAAGTTTATTGGGCCATCCATAGCTTCCATACCGTGTTGTATGAGCCAGTGTTTGGCATTGTCCAGGAGAAGATCTGCAGCATCCTGGTCATTGATACATTCAAAAAAACCAATGCCTCCTACAGGCACATCATCGCCCTTGTTCTTATATTTTTTATTGGTGAAAGCGGCAATACGGCCGATCAGGTTCCCCGCATCGTCTTTTAATACCCAGCGTATCACTTCTCCGAAACGAAAGGCTTTGTTTTTCTTTGCATCAAATACCTCATTGATATCCTTATCCAGCGGTCGGATCCAGTTGGGATCATTTTTATTTAACAGCACAGATGTCTGTATGAATTCTCTTGCTGTTGTTGTATCAGTTACGGGTATTAGTTGCATGAATAGATAGTAAAGCTGCAAAGATAATACTTCGGTACATGTGTTGCTAAAGCTTTGACAGATTAAAGCTATTGCAGCCGCTGGTATATCTTGGTAAGGTTGCGACTAAAAGGAAATAAATAAAGGCAATGAAATATTGCCTTTATAAAAAATTATATTTCTAAAAGCTTACCTCGCTTTGATCATCGCCTTCACCTGTTGCATGGGACCGTTTTGTAAACGAACATAATACACACCTGCCGGTAATGGCCCACTCTCATAATTATAAGAATATGAACCGGCAGGGAGATCAGCATCAACGGGCGTTTTAACAAGACGGCCCATGGTATCAAATATTTGCAGCAATGTATGGCCTCCATCAGTTTTATATTTAATCGTAGTGGATTGCGTAAATGGTGTACCCCATATCTCCAGGTAACTTGTACCTGCAGTACTTGGAGGAACAACGATACAGTCGGGATTTTTTACAAGCGACAGGTTTTGAAAATCCTTCAGCATGATCTGCTGCAGGTCGGCATTTTTTACACAAAGCCAATGTTCAAGCAGCGATGCATATACACTTCTGAAATCGTATTGCATGGGAATATTATCATTCACATTCACCGTGGTTGGAATAGTGGGATTATCGCCCCATAGTTTAGAAACTACCGGTTTACCAAATAAGAACATAGGGGCTGCGGCACCATGATCGGTACCTGTGCTGCTGTTACTTTTTATGCGGCGGCCAAATTCAGAGAATGTCATCCCCACTACCCTGTCCTCTATTTGCAAAAATTTCAGGTCGTCCTGGAAAGCTTTAATGGCATCACTTACATTTTTTAATAAAGTTGCATGCGAACCTACCGTTGGGTCGGTAGTAGTTGTTTGTAATGAGTGTGTATCAAAACTTCCATAACTCACCATATAAATTTTTGTCTTCAACCCGCCTTTTACCAACCTGGCCACGATCTTAAGTTGATCGGCCAATGGATTTGGTGTTGGATACGGGGCCTGTTGTGTAACTGCCTCGGCTGCGGCTTTTACTACAGTTGTATAGGCCGATGTTTGCTTGGCAACCAGGCGGACATATTTTAATTCTTTTCCTGCATTTGTATTGGGAGCAGGGTCTTCAATACCTGCCAGTAGATTATAAAAACTGGTTGGGTTACTTATGCTCATGCCCATACTTACCGATGGGCCCTGGAAAGTAAGTGAAGTAGTGGAGCCGATCTGGATGCCCAATGGATCGGGCATAGTACTGTTGGGATATCCAACAGGGAAATTTGGATATTCATAATTTAAGTACCTGCCGCCCCATCCGTTTACAATCACCTGGTTACTATCGGATGCACTCATCCAGATATCAGTTGCCCTGAAATGAGAAAAGTTTGGCGCCGGGTAACCCGCTGCCTGTACAACACTTAATTTACCTTCATCAAACAAGGCTTTCATGCCCGTCATAGCCGGGTTTAACCCTGTTTTTGCATTAAGCTGTAGTATTTTATTTTCCGGGATGGCAATATTACTGCGGGCATTAAAATAGTTTGAATAATTTTCAATGGGTATCACTGTATTTAAGCCATCATTACCCCCACTTAACTGTACAATTACCAACACATGGTCGTTTGGCGTACTTCCGTTTAATAATTGTGCCAGCGGCGATTCGGCACCAAAGGCTTTTACCGAAAACCCATTGATGACAGTTGGCAGAACAACTGCCGGAACTGATGTGCGTAAAAAGTCTCTACGTTTCATTAATAAAGTTTTAAAGCCCCCTCTAGGTCCCCCTGAGGGGGAGAACTATCGAAGCGATGAATGAGTTATAACATTTCAATTTATTGTACCTAATCACGCTAATTGGTATTCTGCCAGTTTCATTAAATATTGATACAGGTCTTTTAGCTTTGTTTTTACAATGGTTGCATTCACCATATCATTTGGATTTGCAATCCAGGCCGTCCAGGCATTCGTCCAGTAAGTATCATTTGTCTGACCGCCTAAAATAATATCTTTCTTCAGCTGATCTCTTGATGCCTGTGTTAGTGGCAACCTGAATAAATAAGTTATCGAGTCAGCAACTAATAAATTTGGATCGCCGGGGTTTGGCAATGATTTCGCAAAAATGGTTGGGTCGATCACTATTTTTTTACCACTCCGGCTATATCCTGATGATAACATCAGATCGGTAAACTGGTTTCTCTTTGGAAATGTATCTGAGTTGATCCATATTTCATGATACTGCGGCTGCTGGTAATAAGGAGCCCAGCCGGCTACATTTGGCGGATCGCCGATGTATTGCTGAAATGTAAAAGAAAGTTGGTTTAGTAT
>JBDSXS010000089.1:0-10346 GCA_039926045.1 Ferruginibacter sp. | reverse complement strand
CCCCTGCCCTGCACTTCCTGGTAGCAAAAGATTGTGTAGAATATAGAAAGCATTTATTAACGGCTTCTTATTTGGATGATAAAATGAAAAGCCTGAAAGAAGAGATCAGCAACCGGAAATTATTGTTCGTCTGTGAGATGGGACTGGATCCCGGGATCGATCACATGAGTGCGATGAAGATCATTGATAAAATAAAAGCCAAAGGCGGAAAGATCAATTCTTTTAAAAGCCATTGTGGCGGGTTGGTTGCGCCGGAAAGCGATGACAATCCATGGCATTATAAAATAAGCTGGAACCCCCGTAATATTGTTATGGCGGGCCAGTCAGGTGCGGTGTATAAGGAAAATAACGAGATCAAAGAGGTCTCTTACTACGACCTGTTTGATAGCTCGAACGAAATTGTTTTCGATGGATTGAAAGACCTTGCGTTTTATCCAAACCGTGATTCACTGGGTTATATACCTACTTATAAACTGCCCGATACGGCTACATTTTTAAGAACGACCTTACGCCATGTTGATTTTTTTAAAGGATGGAATGCCATTGTTCATGCAGGATTGACCAATGATACAACCCACATCAATGTAGCGGGTTTGAATTTTGTGAAATGGTCGGCACCTATATCTCCTTTGTTGAATGCTGGTAATTTAAGGATGCTGGAATGGCTGGGCATATTTGATGAATCATTGGTTCCGGCCACTGCAAAAACATCGGCAGATATTTTACAGTTTTTGGTAGAAACAAAATTGAAAATGGAACCTGCAGATAAAGACATGATCGTAATGCTGCACGAGTTTGAATACGAGCTTGAAGGAAAACATGAAAGTTTAAAAAGCTGCCTGGTTGTAAAAGGTGAGAACAGCCTGCAAACGGCCATGGCTAAAACAGTTGGTCTGCCCCTGGGTATTGCTGCCAAATTGATCTTAAACGAAACCATTAAACTTAAAGGCTTGCATATACCAACGGTAAAAGATATTTATGAACCTGTGTTGTCGACATTGGAAGATGCAGGAATAAGGTTTACAGAAACAGTTGAGTGATTTTATTTACAGAAAATAAATCCAGAATTATAAAGTATGTCAAGCCTGAGCCTGTCGAAGGCGGAATGTATAAATGAGTAACCCGCCTTCGACAGTCTCAGGCTGTCAACTTTCTGTTATTGAAATTTTGATAAGATCTTTTTCAACTCCTCCACTCCTGCTGTTGCCGGCATTTCTATTATGTGCAGGTTATCCTGTTTTTCTGTCAGTGGTATTTTTTTATCAATAATGAATTTGGGTAAATGAGGCGGGGCATAGTATAAAAGTGATGCGGCCGGATAAACCTGGAGTGAAGTACCAACTACTACAAAATAATCACAATCATTTAATAAAGCTGCAGCTTGCTCTATCATAGGTACGGCCTCTCCAAACCAAACAATATGCGGACGTAATTGTGATCCATCAGCTGCCATATCACCCAGATTAATATCATCACGAATTTCAAAAATACGTTCCTCATCAGTCACACTGCGCATTTTAAAGATCTCTCCGTGCAGGTGCAATACATTGGTAGAGCCCGCCCTTTCGTGCAGGTCATCAATATTTTGGGTAATGATGGTTACGTGAAAGTCTTTTTCAAGATCGGCCAGCCCGGTATGGGCAGTATTGGGAAAAGCAGCAGCAACATCTTTGCGGCGTGCATTATAAAAATCCAAAACCAATTGAGGATTTTTGTTCCATCCCTGGGGTGAAGCAACTTCATACACATCGTATCCGTTCCATAAGCCATCACTGTCACGAAAGGTTTTTAGCCCGCTTTCTGCACTGATGCCTGCACCCGACAAAACAACAATGTGCTTTTTATTTTTCATTAAAATTTTTCTTCCCTGCTGATAATTTTTCCATGGTTGTTTCCAGGCGCTTTTGCCTGGTCTCATCTCTTTTGGCACTAACGATCCACTCAACATATTCTCTCCGGTGTGTAAAAGCAAGGGATTCAAAAAATCCGGCCACTTTTTTATTCTTATTGAATAACAGTTGCAGTTCAGAAGGAACATCCACCGTGCGATTCTTATAATCTACGCCGGGTGCGGGGTTTGTACTGCAAAAATTCTCTGGTTTTTTTTCGTCCTCTCCTGCTTTTTTAAATCGTCCGGCACTCCAGACATTGTCCAGGGCAACCATACGAACGGCTTCAAAGCCGTAGTCAGATACAAAGTCCCAGTTCTTATCACGCGACAGGTCGCTGGCTATTTTGGAAGTTAGTTTAGGATAAGCTATCCAGAATTTGGCATACTCCTGCAAAGCAGGAACAACATCTTTTAAAATATCAACCAATTGTTTTTGATTGACTGCAAAGACCAATGCAAAATCTATTTTACGGTTTTTTAATAACGGTGTTACGCTTTTTGAAAAATTAAGCTTTACAAATTGTTTTTCTATGGATGAAGGCAAGCCCTGTATCAGCAGGTTCTTCTCTTCCTTTAATTGCAGTTTTTCCAATAATGTTTGAGCAGGCATAATCAGTTTGCAGTTAATAGTTAAGGGATCATGACATGTTTTAAACATCGGCCCCGTGAAGGAAGCTTTTTAAGTTTAAGCGACAGAATTAGTTTTGGCAAGTTTTGTAACAGTTCTCACGCTGTTCCAGCTAATAAATTTAAACATTATGTTTGGCAGATAAAAATTTTATCATAAAAAAAACTCCATGAGACATGGAGTTTGTATAAAAATATTTTGAAATATTAATTGCCAACAGGCTTGTAATAACCTAACGCTTCGGGCATATAACTCTCGAGTTTTGCTATTCGGTTTTCATCTGTCGGGTGAGTAGATAAGAACTCCGGTGGCTTTTGGCCATTAGCTGCTGCTGCCATTCTTTGCCAGAAAGGAACTGCTTCCCGTGGATTATAACCGGCCATAGCGGCAAAGATGAGTCCAAAATGATCGGCTTCATATTCCTGGTTACGTGAGTTGGGCAACAATACAGCGATCTGTGCTGTGGGCGCAAATACGCTCGTGAATAATGAATTGTATTGAGGATTATTGGCAGTGGCAATATTGCCCACTATTTCCAGTCCCTGCGCAAGAGCACCCTGGCTCATTCTTTCGTTACCATGATGAGCAATGGCATGGGTTATCTCATGCCCCATAACTACGGCCAATGCAGCTTCATTCTGCGTAATATTTAAAAGCCCGCTATAAACAACAACTTTACCGCCGGGCATACACCAGGCATTCACTTCTTTTGAATCTACCAGGTTAAATTCCCATTTGTACCCATTCAGTTCGCTTGCCAGGCCTTTTTGTGTATAATATGCAGTAATAGCTCTTGCAATACGGCCTCCTACTCTTTTTACCATTTCTGCATCCCGGTTGGATGAGCTGGATATCACTTTATTGGTTGAAAGAAAAGATTGGTATTCGGTAAGTGCCTGTTGTTGCAATGTTGCTTCAGGGAATAAAGTCAATTGCTTACGGCCTGTTACCTGGTTGGTGGTGCAGGCAACAAAAAAAGAAACCGTTGCAAATAGTAAAAAAATCTTTTTCATCTTATTTATTTTTAGTTTGTATAACTATTACTAATCAATTGGCGTACCAATTTTGAAGCTGGAAAGATATATTTTACATAATTATGATAAGAAAAGATAAAACAGGTATTAATTTAATCATGCCTGCGGCGTGATTTTCTCCTGTCACGGTGCTTTAAGATGGGTATCCTGCTTTCAACACCACGTAGAATGCGGCCAATATTTTTTTGGTGGGTAACCACTACCAATAATGCAACTATCAGGGCAAAAACCCTGTAGAGAACTTCATTTTCATTCCAGATCCACAATACACAGATGGGAAGTGAAATAGCAGCTAATATTGAACTTAGTGAAACATATCTTGTGAGATAAAGTACCAATGCAAAAATGCCGATACAACTTATGGCAACTACAGGCTGAATGGCTAATACCATTCCTAATAATGTAGCCACACCCTTTCCTCCCCTGAACCCGGCAAAAATGGGAAATATATGCCCCGCAACTGCAGCTAAACCCAAACCAAGCATCAGGTTGGTTCTTTCCAGGTCATGATTAAGATAGAAAGGAAGAAAATTATACAGCATCACAGCAGCCATTCCTTTTAAAATATCGATCACCATCACCATGGTTCCGTAACGGGAGCCCAATACCCTGAAAGTGTTGGTAGCGCCCATATTGCCGCTGCCATAGTCACGAATATCAATACCAAAAAAACGCTTACTTACCAATAAAGCTGTGGGAATGGAACCAATTAAATAGGATATTATAATGAGAACTAATTCTTTCATCGTTTCCTTTAGCTTGAGTTGAAGAGAGCAAAAATAACGAAAAATCAGGTCTTTCTATTTATTAAACTGACCTGGTAACCAAAATTTATGAACAACCTATGAATTATGTAAAGATTAGCTGGTTTGGTATTAAAGATAAAGTCAATTTATTTGAGCAAGTATACAGATCCATTCGCCTTTTTGAACCGTTTTAAGATGTGTTATCCTATATTCTGATAAAGATCTCATCATATTTACTTCATCAGCTTTAGTAAAACCACTAAGTAAAATAATAGATCCCTTTTTACTCACATTTTTAATGGCAGCAAGATTTTCTATGATCACATGTAAATTGATATTGGCAAGTATGATATCGTACACGCCATTGGCAGCGATCGTATCTGCCCTGACGAGGTTTATTTTAGAACAAAAATTAGCGGCAGCATTTTCAATAGAGTTTTCAATACTCCATTCATCATAATCGATGGCATCAACAGATAAAGCGCCCATCTTTTCTGCAAGAATGGCTAACACCCCGGTTCCCGTTCCATAATCCAAAACCTTTTTATTGGTAAGATCCAGGCCTTCCATTTGTTCGATCATCATATAGGTGGTTGCATGATGCCCGGTACCGAAACTCATTTTTGGAGTAATGATTATTTCATGCCTTACATTTTTTATGGGCTGATGAAAAGCAGCCCTGATACCTACCCACGGGGTTCTGTGAACAAAATCATTAACAACGATAGGTTCAAAACTGCTCTCCCAGCGGGCATTCCAGTTTTGCTGGGGCACTACAGTTACTGCGTAATTAACAGGTACTATTTTAAGGATCGGTTCCAGGCTGTCTTCTTCAAAACCTTCTTCTTTTATAAAAGCAAGTAATGCATTTTCCGTTTCTTCAAAGCTTTCAAAACCAGCATCTGCTAATAATGCGATCAATATTTCAGCTTCTCCTTCGTTCAAGGTTTCAAATTCTATCTGCAGGTAATTCATGATCATGGTATTTAAAAAGCCGTCCCGCCAAAGGCGGGACGGCATATAATTCAATTGAAATAATTATTGACTGATCACTCCCCCTGTTGTGGCCTTGGATGCATTTCAGGCTTTGGAATTAAAGCTTTGCGACTCAACTTGAACTTGCCTGTTTTTTGATCAACATCCAGCAGTTTCACTTTTACCTTATCGCCTTCTTTAAAAATGCCGTCCATACTTTCCAAACGCTTCCAGCTTATTTCACTGATGTGCAACAAGCCTTCTTTCTTTGGTAAAAACTCAACGAATGCGCCAAATTCTTTAATGCTCTTCACTGTTCCTTCGTAGGTATCGCCAACAACCGGTACAGCTACCAGTCCGTTGATCCATGCCAGTGCTCTTTCCAGGCTTGCTTTTTCTTTAGAGAAAATACTTACTTCACCCCTGTTATCTACTTCTTCAATATTAATAGTAGCACCGGTCTCACGCTGAATTTCCTGTATCACTTTACCACCTGGCCCGATCACTGCACCAATATATTCTTTATCAATGATGATCTTCACCATTCTCGGTGCATGAGGTTTAACTTCTTCTCTCGCATTTGGTGTACATGCATACATGGCTTCCAAAATGTGCATACGGCCTTTTTTAGCCTGTGCCAAAGCCTGGCGCATTACGTCCATGCTTAAGCCGTCCACTTTAATGTCCATCTGCACACCGCAGATACCATCACGTGTTCCGGTAACTTTAAAATCCATATCACCTAAATGATCTTCATCACCCAGGATATCAGTTAAAATGGCAAAGTCATCACCTTTCTTGATCAATCCCATAGCAACACCGCTAACGTGTTTTTTTAGCGGCACACCTGCATCCATCAATGCCAATGAACCGGCACAAACAGTAGCCATGGAAGATGAACCATTACTTTCCAAAATATCACTTACCACCCTTACGGTATAAGGATAATCACTGCCCGGCATCATTTTCTTTAATGAACGCATGGCCAGGTTACCATGTCCAACTTCCCGGCGGCCAACACCCCTCATCATTTTAACCTCACCGGTTGAGAATGGAGGAAAATTATAGTGTAGAAAGAAGTTCGTATAATCTGATTTGTTGGCGCTTTCTACCAGCAATTCATCTAATGGAGTTCCTAAAGTAACGGTTGTAAGTGATTGGGTTTCACCACGTGTAAACAATGCTGAACCGTGCGGAGTTGGTAAATTATCGATCTCCATTTCCAGTTGACGGATCTCTTCTGTACCACGGCCATCCAAACGTTTCCTACTGCTAAGCACCATATCTCTAACCACATAGTATTGCAGGTCGCCAAAATAATGGCCAATCAAAGCTTTGTCTTCTTCAGACATTTCCGGCGTTTCTTCGCTTAAATATGTTTTAACTTCTTCTTTAAGTGCGGAATAAGCATCGGTTCTTTCGTGCTTTGCAGATGCAGATGCAGATATTGCCAGCATTTTATCTTTTGCAAAAGAAGTGATCTTTTCGTTTAATTCTTCGTTGCGGTAAGGTTTAGTGTAATCCCTTTTCGTGTTACTTCCAACCAAATCTCTTAATTCTTCCTGTGCCTTAACCTGTAACTGTATAGCAGTGTGACCAGCTTCAATAGCTTTGATCAGGTCTTCTTCCTGGCACTCATTGCTTTCACCTTCTACCATCATGATATTCTTATCGGTTGCAGCGATAAGAAATTCGAAATCAGATACTGCCAGTTGACTACGGGTTGGGTTTATGATCAATTCTCCATTGATCCTTCCTACACGTACTTCAGAAATAATTTCCTGGATGGGAATATCTGAAACAGCCAGTGCAGCTGATGCAGCAAGGCAAGCCAGTGAATCAGGCATTACTTCATCATCAGATGAGATCAATGACACCAACACCTGTACTTCGCATAAATAATCTTCGGGGAATAAAGGCCTTAAAGCCCTGTCTATTAATCTTGAGGTAAGGATCTCGTAATCATTCAAACGGGCCTCTCTTTTAAAGAAAGATCCCGGGATACGACCGGCAGAACCAAATTTTTCCTGGTAATCAACTGATAATGGAAAAAATCCCTGTCCGGGCTTGGGTTCTTTATTTGCAACAACGGTTGCCAGTAAAATACAATTGCCCTGGCGAACGGTAACTGAACCGTCGGCCTGGCGGGCCATTTTACCTGTTTCGATGGTTACCATGCGGCCACCACCTATATCAAACGTAACTGATTTTGGGTTTAATAACGACATAATTCGATTTGGATTGGTCCCGATAGCTATCGGGATGATGATTTAATACTGTAAAAAGAATAATTCCCAACCGTAAAATATAGTTGGGAATTAAATTATTTACATAGTTGGAATAGTTTATTTACGTAAACCTAATTTCTCAATTAAAGCCCTGTAACCTGTAAGGTCGTGCTTGCTGAGGTAAGTTAGTAAACGCTTGCGTTGTCCTACCATCATCATTAGGCCTCTTTGTGAAGAGAAATCTTTTTTGTTGGTTTTCAGGTGGTTTGAAATGTGGTTGATACGCTCTGTTAATAAAGCGATCTGGCCCTCAATAGAACCTGTGTTGGTAGCTTTTGCTCCAAAATTTGTGAAAATGTCTGCTTTTTTTTCGATTGTTAAATACGGCATCTTTGTTTTTTTAATAGCGTCTTTGTTATGTTTCTTTTTTAAATTGGTTGCAAAAGTACATAGAAATATTGATTTTTTAGCGGCAGATTAAGGATTTTTTTTGAATATTGCCATATATGGGAGGTTATATTTCTATTTGTTGATCGCTGTCCTTTAAATTGATACCTAAAAAACCGGTTTTGAAAAGAATTGTTTTTACTGTCACCAACGACCTCAATTATGATCAGCGAATGATCCGTATCTGTTCTTCGTTGGCAGAAGCCGGGTATACGGTGACCCTGATCGGCAGAAAAAACGGGCGATCTACTCCACTTACAACAAAAAAATACAGCCAAAAGCGATTCTTTACCCTTTTTACAAAGGGATTTGGCTTTTATACGGAGTACAATACCCGGCTGTTCTTTTACCTGTTATTTGTAAAAGCCGATATGATCTGTTGCATCGACCTGGATACCATGCTGCCGGTTTGGCTGGCAGGCAAAATTAAAAACAAGCAGTTGGTCTATGATGCCCATGAGTATTTCTCCCAGCAAAAAGAAATAATGACCCGGCCCGGGGTTCACCGGGTTTGGAAATGGATAGAAAGAACCTTTGTACCAAAATTCAAATATGGCTATACGGTTAGTCATAGCATTGCCGCCGAATTCAAAAAATTATACGGGGTAGATTATGAAGTGATACGAAATGTTCCCATGCCTGGTCCTTTGTCAACATCGGTACACCCCGAAAAGATCATCATTTACCAGGGGGCAGTTAATGAGGCCCGGGGGCTGGAATTTCTTATCCCTGCTATGAGCAGTATTGATGCAACCCTGCATATATATGGCGATGGCAATTTTATGGAACAAACAAAAAAACTGGTCGCATCAAACAATCTTCACAATAAAGTGTTTGTAAAAAATAAAGTATTACCGGAGCATTTGGATGCCATAACACAATCGGCATATATCGGGATAAATTTAGTGGAGCATACAGGGTTGAATCAATATTATTCTTTAGCCAATAAATTCTTTGATTATATACAGAACGTTTTGCCACAGGTGAGCATGAATTTCCCGGAGTATAAAAGGATCAATGATGAATATGAAGTAGCTGTTTTAATTGATGACCTGCAAATAAATACCATTGCCAACGCAGTGAATAAATTATTAAAAGATGAGATCCTTTATACAGCGCTGCGACAAAATTGTTTGAAGGCAAGACAGGTCTTAAACTGGCAACAGGAAGAAAAAAAGCTGCTTGATCTTTATAAAAATATGATTTGATCTTGACTGAGAAACACCTGCATATTGTAACCCATGATGTTCCATGGCCGGCTGATCATGGCGGTGTTATCGACCTGTTCTATAAGCTAAAGGCATTGCATGCGCAAGGCGTAAACATTCACCTGCACTGCTTTACACAGGGGCGCACGCCACAGCATGAACTGGACAAGTACTGCATTAACGTACATTATTACCAACGAAAAAATAATATCAGCCGGTTCTCTTTAAAGCTTCCCTATATTGTAAACAGCAGGGCCAATGATGAATTGATAACAAACCTGCAAAAAGATGACCACCCGGTTTTGCTGGAAGGCATCCACTGCACTTATCATTTATTCAGGCAACAATTAAAGAACAGGAAAGTGGTTGTACGGTTGCACAATGCCGAGTTTGAATATTACAGGCAATTGGCAAGGCATGAACGGGGTTTATTAAAAAAAATATACTTCCTGCACGAAAGCAGGCTTTTAAAAAAATATGAAAAAGCCATTGCCAATAAAGCGACATTCCTGGCTGTAAGTAAACAGGATGTGATATTGTATCAACAGGCTTTTGCTGCAAAAAATATACATTACCTGCCTGTTTTTTTATCGTACAGCTTAGCCATTGGCAAAGAAGGCAAAGGTTGCTTTTGTCTCTATCACGGCAACTTAGCGATCAATGAAAATGAAAAAGCCGCTATCTGGTTATTGAAAAATGTATTTAGCAAGCTGGCCATCCCTTTCGTAATCGCAGGTAAAGACCCATCAAAAAAATTACAGCAGCTTGCACATGCACAGCAGCATACCTGTTTGGTGGCCAACCCTTCGGATAAGGAAATGCAGGACATGATCTGCAAAGCCCATATACATGTATTGCCTTCCATGAACAATACAGGCATCAAATTAAAATTATTGAATGCCGTTTTTAATGGCAGGCATTGCCTTGTCAATAAAGCTGCAGTAGAAGGATCGGGGCTTGAAACCTGTTGCTATATTGCAGATGATGCAGGATCCTTTCAACAAAAAATAGAAGCATTGTACGGGCAACCCTTTACCGGGGAGGAAATAGAACAGCGCCAGGGCCTGCTGCAAACAACTTATAATAGTGAGGTAAATGCAAGGGAACTCATGACATTTCTATGGTAGCATTATCCCATACTTTTCCCATTTCTGTTTTGATCGTTCGTGCAGGAAATTTTTTGATCACC
>JBDSXS010000088.1:0-5087 GCA_039926045.1 Ferruginibacter sp. | reverse complement strand
CAGTAAGTGCATTTTTTGTAGCCATTGGCCATGAGCCCAATTCAGGTATTTTTAAAGGCTGGCTCGAAATGGATGAAGCAGGTTATTTAAAAACCATCCCCGGTACATCTAAAACAAATGTAGAAGGTGTATTTGCTTCCGGCGATGTACAGGATAAGGTGTACAGGCAGGCGGTAACTGCTGCCGGTACGGGATGCATGGCGGCGCTGGATGCGGAAAGGTATTTGGGAGAGAAAGGATTGCATTAATTGATAATTGGTTAATGGATAATTCATAATTTTTTAAACCAAATGCAGAATACCAATTATAAGATCCTTATGCCCCGAAGACATTATCAATTATCCATTTAAAAATTATCCATTACTTAGGAATGTTCACCATCAATCTCCATAATTTAAATTTCTTTTCTTTTCATGGTGTGCATGAAGAAGAAAAGATATTGGGTAACAATTTTGTGGTGCATGTTTCTTTATCATTCAACGCTGATGGAAATGTTTCAGCTTTGGATCAAACCATTAATTATGCTTCGGTTTATAAAATAATAAAACAGCGAATGTTGATACCCACTGCCTTATTGGAAACACTGGCACAGGATTTGGCGCAGGAAATATATGCATTTGATAAGCGGATCAAATCCATCTCAATTACCGTGGAGAAAAAAGATCCCCCTATACCAAATATATCAGGATCAGTGAGCGTTAATTATAAAAAGGACTATTAAACTGAAATTCGTACTCTCCATATTGATCTGTATCTTTTCCGGCACAGCCGGTCACGCACAGGATATCAATGCCCTGATCAAAGAAGGTAACCGGCTGGAATCTGTACCGGATGAAAAAGCTGCTTTTTATAAATTCAAGGAAGTTTTAAAATTGAATGCCACCAATATTTATGCATTGAATAAATGCAGCGAATTGTGCAGTCGTATAGGACAGCGCGAAACCAGGAACACAAAACTTAGAGATGAGTATTATTTAGCTGCCAAGATCTATGCTGAAACATCTTTAAAGATCGACCCAAAAAATGGTGAAGCAAATTGCGTAATGGCCATTGCTCTTGGCAGGTCATCGCTGAGCAAAAGCGGTAAGGAAAAGATAATCACTGCAAGAGAAATAAAAAAATATGTCGACATTGCCATTGCCAACGACCCAAAGAACTTTAAGGCATGGCACGTGCTGGGCAGGTGGCAGTTTGAGATCAGTAATTTAAATGGCCTGGAAAGATCACTGGTAAAGATCTTATACGGCGGATTACCACCGGCTACATTAAAACAATCAATCATAGCTTTTGAAAAAGCACGTGCATTAAGGCCTGAATTCATTTTGAACTATTTTGAAATGGCAAAGGCTTACGAGGATAATGATAATAAAGCAAAAGCAATTGCCTATCTCAAACTCATGCTAACCCTCCCTAACCAGACCGAGGACGATCCAAAGATCAAGGAAATGGGTAGGGCTTTGTTAAAAGACTGGCAATAAATTTACACCCCTCTTCAACTGCGTTTTATGCTCCCGAATTAGCTTAACTTCGAAAATAAAATTTCAATTTTTATGTTTAAAATTATATGCAGTTTTTTCATCCTGCTTATTTCAGGAATTACCCTTCATGCCCAGGATGAAAATAAAGTAGAATCAAAGTATGATCCTTATGCTTTGTTCAAGCCAAATTTCTATGCAACAGGTGGTACAATCAGCCGTGCTGCCACCGGTGAACCTAATATCGGTTACTGGCAGAATAAAGCCGATTACCAGCTGAATGTAAGCCTTGATGATATGACCAATGAGATCAAAGGCAGCGTTACCATCACGTATAAAAATAACAGTCCGCATCCTTTGCCATTTTTATGGTTATTGGTGGAACAAAATCTATTTAATAAAGAAAGCAGGGGACAGGCCAGGATGCCGCTGAACAGCCGCAGCCGTTATGGTGACAGTAAAAGTAGTTTTAATGGCGGCGATAAGATCTCAAGTGTAAAATATGCGGATGGCACAAATGCTGACTATATCATTACAGATACAAGAATGCAGATTCGTTTGCCAAAAGCTTTAAAGCCGGGTGGTGATGCGATCAAAATTAAAATTGATTACTCCTTTACTTTACCCGAATATGGTGCCGACCGTTGCGGAATTTTAAAAACAAAGAACGGGAATATTTTTGCTGTGGCACAATGGTATCCAAAGATGTGTGTGTTTGATGATGTGGAAGGATGGAATACATTACCCTATCTTGGCCCAAGTGAATTTTATTTGGAATATGGTGATTTTGATGTGAGTATTACCGCACCGGCAAATCATATCGTGGTTTGCAGCGGTGAATTATTAAATGAACCCGATGTGTTAACCCCAACACAGCAAAGCCGTATGTCGGCAGCTAAGAAAAGTGATAAAACGGTAATGATACGCACAGAAGCAGAAATAACTGACCCTTCATCCCGCCCAAAAGGAACAACACTTACCTGGCATTATAAAATTAACAATGCAAGAGATGTGGCCTGGGCAAGCAGCAAGAGTTTTATCTGGGATGCAGCAAAAATAAATTTACCAAGCGGAAAAACTTCCCTGGCTATGAGTGTTTATCCTGTTGAAAGTAACGGACAAAAAGGTTGGAGCAGGGCAACGGAATACACAAAGGGCAGTATAGAGAATTACAGCAAGCGATGGTATGAGTTTCCTTACCCTTGTGCTGTAAATGTGGCAAGCAATATTGGCGGCATGGAATACCCGGGCATTGTTTTTTGCGGATATAAAGCAACTACCGATGGTTTGTTTGGTGTTACCGATCATGAATTCGGACATACCTGGTTTCCTATGATCGTTGGCAGCAATGAACGCAAGTATGGCTGGATGGACGAAGGTTTTAATACTTTCATTAACTCACTTGCAGATGATGATTTTAATAATGGGGAATACAAGACGGCATCCCCGGGTATGGAGTTCGCCACAAATTATATGTTTGGCAAAAACACGGAACCCATTTTGAGTACACCCGATGCTTTGCGTGAAGGCAATATTGGTAATTCACTGTACAGTAAGCCGGGCTATGGTTTGGAACTATTGCGAAATGAGATCCTGGGGCCTGATCGTTTTGATTATGCGTTCAGAGAATACATCAAACGTTGGGCATTCAAACACCCTACACCATGGGATTTTTTCAGAACGATGGATAATGCATCGGGCGAAGACCTGACCTGGTTCTGGAAGAGCTGGTTTGTTGAAAATTACAGGTTTAACCAGGCCATTGTTGGAGTTAGCTACGACAATAACAAAGCAGCCGATGGTGCGATCGTTACCATTGCTAACTTAGAACAAATGGCTTTGCCCGTAAATATTAGCTACGAAACAAAGAGCGGTAAAACCGGAACCTTAAAACTGCCGGTGGAAGTCTGGAACAATACAAATACCTGGAAAGTAAAACTGCCAACTACTGAAGAACTGAAGAAGGTTGAACTGGATGCAGCAAAAGTTTTCCCGGATATCGACTTTTCAAACAATTCGTGGAAAAGCAATTAATTTATTTGATCAAATTAAAAAAACGGCGCGTTTACTCATGCACATTTGACTTCCTTGACTTCCGCAATTTATTTATAAATTATTTTTTAAAAATATTTGGATTTCTTAATATAAGCAGTATCTTACTATTCGATTTTATGCCCGTCAAATTGGACTAAATCTTATTGCTTTTGCTTTTAGGCAAACCCTTCTGAACCATTTGAAGTTATTCAATTTCCTATCTAATCAACTTACTTTTTACTGAATAAGAACTTTGTAATTGTCATTATTTTTTGGATAATGGTATGTATTATTAATTGGTGCCGTTCATCTAACTGTAAAAGACAATTTCCTGCTACTTACTCCTCAGATACTACCTGAAAAAAAAATATTTCATGCCAACACCATGCCGAATGGAAGCGTTCAGAGTAGCGGTGTATTAACTCTAAGTGGTTTAGAAGCACAGATCAAATTTGATATTAACTGCATGACCGAAAGGGAATTAATGACCCGGATTTTAATTGACTTAACAAAGCAAATATTTTTTTATAAACCTAAAAAATCAAAACAAATGAAAAAGATCACGATTTTCGTTTCTGCAGCAATTTTGCTTGTAGCCCTTTTTGCTGCTACAGCTTTCAAAACTTCAACACCCAGACCTTCGGCAAACGGGCAGGGTACACTTACTGTAAATGGTGAAAGCAGGCACTTTTCTTTTAGCGCTAACACCCTGGAGAATTCCAGCGTGGAAGGCTCCGGGCAGCTTACTTACACTGCAGGTGGATCTCATGTTGAATTTACCATTGACTGTATGTCGAGGGTTGGCAACACCGCTACTATGTCGGGTACAATCACCTCTATATCAGGAAACTCACCTTTTGAAGTAGGTTGGAACTGTTGGTTTAGAGTGAGGGATAATGGCGAAGGTGCCAACGCCACCAACCCTGATATGATTACCCTGGTATATGGTTCTCCATCTCCGTTACCCTGCACGGCTACTGTTTCTAATGCCTTAAATCCTATTGAAGGAGGAAACATCCAGGTAAAAAATTAGAATAGATAATTATTAAAATTTATTCCATTACAGTAAATCATTAAACAAAAGGGACCGGGAAATTCCCGGCCCCTTTTATTTGAGATAAATTTAGTCAGGGAATGAATCATTCTAGATGGCCTGGGTGTTAAAACGAATTCGATCACCAAAGAATCAAATCATTAACCAACTTACACCTGTTTATTATACTTGTTCCTGTATTCAATGGGTGTTAGCCCTGTAATTTTTTTAAACACTGTTCTGAAAGCCTTGGTATCGGTATAACCCACGTCAAACATCACTTCACTGATATTTTTACGGCTGCTTTCAAAGCTGCGCTTGGCGGCTTCTATCTTTACCCGTTGTAAATATTCCACCACCGTATTATTTGTTGCTTTTTTAAACCGACGTTCAAAACTTCTGCGGCCTATCGCATATTTATCTGCCAATACCTCCACTGAGATCTTATCTGAGTAATGGCCTTCGATAAATTCCTGTGCCAGTAAGATCTCAGCATCTTCATGTCCCTTTTGTCCCTGGAACAACATAAACGCAGACTGGCTTTC
>JBDSXS010000087.1:0-47920 GCA_039926045.1 Ferruginibacter sp. | reverse complement strand
AATGTTTTTAATTATTGACAGTAAAATAAATTCCGGGAATAAAAGATAAGTAAATATTTTTTATGAAATAGTTATTACTGATGCTCTTTTATTTTTTTGAACACGGGCTGCTGATAAGTTTTTCATGCAGGAAACATTTTAATCCGTTATATTAGTCTTTACATTTTACCCGGCTTTTAATATTGACTAATCCTTTCAGTAAATAATTTATGCTTTTGAGATCTATAGTAATTATTTTTTTGTTTTTGCCTGTGGGTTTAACGGCCCAAAAACAAAAAGCCGACAGCCTGCTTGGTTTATTGCGCATTGAAAGGACTGACACCGTTAAAGTTAAATTGATGTGGAACCTTGCAGGTATCATGAATGTGTATGATCCTGAATCGGCATTGATGTATGCACAAAATGCCCTCAGTTTATCAACAGCAATAAGATATACAGAAGGACAATCAAAATCTTTAGGTGCTTTAGCCAATACTTTTCGTAAAATGGGAAACTATACTAAAGCACTGGAACTTAACCTCCGTAAACTTAAACTGGAGGAAAAAGGCAAAAATCCACGCAATCTTGCCATGGCACTCATGAATATCGGCATAGTGTACAGATACCAGGAAGAATACAACAAAGCTCTGGAATATTATTACAAGTCAGATTCAGTGATCCAGCTGAATAACCTTGAAGATGTGAAATATAATATCTACATGAACCTCGGAGATGTTTACGACAGGATCAATAATACAGATTCAGCTTTCAGTTATTTTAATAAGTCGCTGATCATTTCCAATAACTTAAAAAATGATGATTATATAGGCAATTCAATGACGGGTTTGGGAAATATATATTTTAAGCAAGGTAATGCTCCATTTTCCCTCTTGTATTACCGTACAGCTATAGAACATTTAACAATGTCAAATAATGATGAAGTACTTTGTGAAGCCGCACTAGGACTGGCTAAACTGTACCAGCAGCAACTGCATAAGAACGATTCTGCAGTTTACTATGCCTCTCTTTCACAACAGATTGCAGAAAAAGCGGGTTTTATGACCTGGCAACTGGATGCAGCCAATTTTCTGGCGAATTATTATAAAGCTGTTGAGAATACAGACAGTGCCTACGTTTATTTAACCAGGGTGCAAATACTGAACGATTCAATAAACAGTAGAGCAAAGATCAGGGAACTACAATTGATGACGAGCAACGAAAACTTCCGCCAGCAGGAGATTGAAGAAAATAAAAAAATTGCACGTAAGGAACGAAAGCAGCAATTGCAATTATTATTTATCGGATTTTTTATTCCCGGATTCTTTCTCATGACACTTTTGCTCAGCCGTATTAAAATACATACGAGGGTGATAAAGATCCTTGGTATACTTTCGCTGTTGATCTTGTTTGAATACCTTACCCTGCTTTTGCATCCTACTGTTGCTGCATTTACAAATCATACTCCCGTTTATGAAATGTTCATCTTCGTGGCTATTGCAGCAATATTAATACCCGCCCATCACCGTTTTGAAAACTGGCTTATAGAAAAATTGATCCATAAAAAGGGATCAATTAGGGTAAAAAAAGTAAAAATCAAGGTAAAGGGACCTTCAGATGTAACTTAAGATCAATTACCATCTGGTGTTGGCCTTGTACGGGCTGTATCCTTTTTAGTGGTGTCAATAACTTTAGGTTTTGTGACTTCCATCGAACTTGGGCTTACAATAATAGTATCATTTGTGCCTGTTTTTTTTACTTCAGTGCTGTTACAGCCGCTAAAGGCGAATGATGCAAATAAAATACCTGCGATCATAAACTGGAGAGTAGTTTTGGTTGTTTTGTTCATTTTATTAGGTTTTAGAGCATAATGCTACAATTTATATTTTAAAATTTCAAATTTAGTTATTGTATAACTGGTTGAACAAAAGTTTAAAGGTACCCAATGACTGTGCTCTGAATGTGATCTCCGGGCCAAATGCATACAACTTTCCTTTACCAATACTTGCTTCAAATGCTGTAACTCCATTTTTCAAATAGGTTTCGCCCCAGCTCCAGCCGCTGCGTAAGATCTTATCATTGCCAAACCAGGCCAATGGTTTTATTATACCTTTTGAAACAGCATCCGGGTTCATTTTAAAGACCGGGCTGTTATCAAAATAAACATCTATTTGTTTGTTTAAGCCGGCAGTTGCGATCTGATCATTATCAACATTCATCTGTAAAATACTTCCGGGGGTGTAGTATTTATCACGGTTTAAAGTTTTCTCTTCACCATTCACAATTTCAACCATGGCACTTGAAACCGGCAACTTTAAATGATATGCCAGTTGTGTGCTGCTGCCGATCGTTACTATATTTCCTCCCTGCTCTAAAAATATCCTGAGTTGCGGAATAGATCTTTCAGCAGTAATTCTGCCGGTCATTTTTTTAAACTCATCCGGTATGCTGTCGGTATTACCTGCCCTGCCCGTATTTTGATTATTGGTGTTTACGGCCGGAATGGCACCACCCACAAACACAATTACATCGTATTTTGATCTCAGGTTCCCGGTATCAATATCCTTTGGATAAATGACATCAAAAGTATAATTATACTGTTCCAGTATAAAACGTACCCAGCCCGAAGCTATGGATCCACCATAAGTATCCCACAATGCAATCCTTGCTTTTTTTATTATAGATATGGAGGCTGGTTTTTGATCAACCGATATATATTGAACATTATTTTCAGCCACAGTTTTATCAATGACCGATCTTGCTTTTGAGTTGGATGGAATATAGAATGACCCATTACTGTAAGTCGACCCGGCAGGAACATTATTTATTCTGTACACTTCAGCCCCGCCATTCAATAAATTGTTTACAGCTTTGTAAGATTGATTGACTCTTGCATCTAAAACATAACCAGTCGATGAATTTTTCACAGCAGGTATCCAGGGAAGTTTTATTAACTGCCCAAGCGGTCTTTTTTCAAACGGCCCGTCAAAGCCTTCCATGATGCGGTCGAACTGAACACCAGCCTGGTAAGCCAAGGTCCAGCCTGCAGCATCATACGGGGCCACGGGTGGCCCGCCGGGGTATAAAAAATCATTGGGATGATCCTGGGGTTCAAACATATCCAGCACATGCGGTCTGAAAGCCTGGTTGGTTTTTACAATGTATGAATTGGCAGGATATTTTTTTCCGCCAACAGTAAAATCTTTGGTGGCTTTATGTACAACTATCCCGGTTCTTATCAATGCATTCAAAAATTCAACAGCAGTTTCAAAGTCTGGTTGATCGGCAGGAATGATATAAGCACGTGGATCTTTAAATGCAATATTTTTCATCACACTGTCGTAGAACTTGACAGGGATATTGCCTGCTCCGCTCCTGTTGGCTTCAGCAGCAGGCCTTCTTTTTAAAGAATCCTGGTAAAGTTTATTGATGGCTTCAATCCTGGATGGAGAAAGTGTCCAGGTATCTTTATTGCCTTTATCAATTGAATTTCTTCCCATTTGGTAAATATTCATTAACAACTCATCCCGGTACCTGGATGCGTAATTTAATACCGCATAGTTTAACGAAACAGAATAATCAATGGACTGGCGGAAAAGCCATTTCTGCGGCACTATCGGGTTTGGCGTAGCCGCATTAGGTATTAATCGTGATGGAACCAACGGTATCGTTGATGGAGTTGGATTGCCAACGATCTCAGTCAACAAACCGATCATGTTATGAAAATAGGTTGTGGTACGTAGCCCACCGTTATACCAGGTAGAAAATTCGGAACCAGCCTTACTGGTATAACCCGGTTTTCCTTCTGCATTTAAACGGTTTTGCATGGCCGCTCCAACCGCATCAAGACTGGTAACAATTAAGGGATCGAAAACATAATTAAAGGGATCCCGGTACGGTGCGCCTGCAACAATGGAACCTGCAGGGCCCGCCTGGTGATGGTTGTACATGATCTGTGGGAGCCATTCAACAAATAACTGGCGTGCTATATTCTGTGATTCTTTGAGATTGAGCATATAAAAGTCCCTGTTATTATCATGCCCGGCATATTTTTCATACAACCTGGGTAAATTGGATGTGCTTCTTTTTTCAGGTTTTGTTTCTTTCATGTACCAGTTACTCACCAGTTCCTGCCCATCGGGGTTTGCGTGTGTCATTAAGATGATCACATCATCCAGGATGCGTAAAGTTTCATCATCAGTGCGGCTGAGTAATTGATAAGCCGTTTCTATAAGCTGGTGAATGCCTACAGTTTCGGTTGCATGCAATCCGCCATCGATCCATACAACCACTTTTCCTTCTTTGGACAGCTGTTTGGCTTCTTCCAAATTGATTTCTGCATTGCCCATTTTTTGTGAGATCTTTTTGTACTGCGCCAGTTTTTTTTGATTCTCTGCAGAAGTTACGATCAACATGAACTGGTCTCTACCTTCTTCGGTTTTCCCGATAACTGTATATTTTGCCCGGTCAGAACTCTCACCTAATTTTTTGAAATAAGCTTCTGTTTGTGTAAAATTCGCTAACTGGTAGTTATCGCCAATATTAAAACCAAAATGTTCTTTGGGTGTTGGAATTTTTTGGCTGAACGCAGTACTTATAACAAAACAAAAAAAGAGCAATAGGGAAGACAGTTTTCGGTAAAACATAGTTTTTGATTTTTTTAAGGATCTAAAATAATCTTTTATCGCAACTGAGGTTTTAATTATTACAATGAAAAATAATTTATTATTTCTACTGATAATCATCGGTAAACTACCTAAAGTTTACATAATTATCATATTTGAATATAAAAATCTTTGATTTTTAAAAAATATTGGTATTATTACTACGTTATATTTAAATATCCTTTTTGAAAAATGCCTAATTCCTTAAAAATTAACCCTGCCTGGTTTAATAGAAAAAGAATTCTTCTATTCGCACTTTTCTTTTCATTGATCATACTGAGCTCTGTTGTGTACTGGTTTGCCATGCAGAACAAATGGCTTATGGCTGACTATCATAAACAAAATGAAATGTCGGCCGAGCAGGATAAATTTGAAGACCTGATCCTGAATATTCAAACTGCGGAATCGGGCATGAGAGGATTTGCCGGTTCCCGAAATCCGAGTTTCATAATCAACTTTCAAGCGCAGATAGATTCCATACGTGCACATATCAGGCAACTTACAAAATTCCAGGATCTCAGAAGTTCTTCAATTGATGCGGTACTTTTTTCAGATCTTAAGAGGTTGGTAAAAGATAAGATCGAATTCACGCAAATGCTAAAAAAGCTTTGCGAAAAGAAATACTTTGATTCAGCCCGGTCATTGATCGCAACGGAAAAAGGGATTCTGCTTACAGATTCCATTTTGGCAATTCATCATGCTGCAAATGCTTCTATGCTTCTTTCATTGGGGCAATCAAAAAAAACATTTAACCTGGAAAACAACAAATATTATAAGATCGCCTATTGGGGAATTATCGCTTCCATATTGTTTACAGGTTTCGTAGTCTATTTATTATTAAAAGGGATCAAAAAAATAGAAAGAATAACCAATGAATTGACGTTGCAGAAAGAACATCTTGGCATAACACTTAAAAGTATTGGTGAAGGACTGATCACCACGGGCAAAGACGGAAAGGTCATCTACATGAATCCTGCCGCCGAAAATTTAACCGGCTGGAATAACATCGAAGCAAAAGGCAAACCTTTACAATCAGTATATAATGTAAATAATGAAGAAACCGGTGTGCCATTTGAGAATATTGTAAACCAGATACTGCAGAAAGGTAAAACTGTTGAATTGGAAAATAATACCATACTGCGATCTAAAAATGATGAGAACAGGGTGATCAGCAATAATGGATCGCCGTTGATGGACCTGGATGGGAATGTATTGGGTGCCGTATTGGTATTTAACGATATTACTGAGCGAAAAAGAAATGAAGAAAAAATAAAAAAAGCCATTGAACGCTATGAGATACTTTCAAAGGCTACAAGTGATACCATCTGGGATTGGGATATCATACATGATTCGATACTTTACAATGAAAGTATTACTCAAATGTTCGGATATACAAAAGCAGAAATAGAAAATGGAGCAAACTGGTGGCGAAGCAATCTTCACCCGGATGATTATGAAAATATTAATTTGGTTTTAGACCAGGAATTTAAGAAAGGGTCAGCAACAATTCAATTTGAATATCGGTACAGATGTGCTGATCAATCCTATAAAAATATTTTAGACAGGGCTTTTATAGTTTATAATACCAACGGCTTTCCTGTACGTATGATAGGTGCTATGCAAGACATTACAAAAGAAAAGGAACATGAGCGGCATATAGCCATAGCCATAACAGATGCCCAGGAAAAAGAGAGAAGGGAATTGGGAATGGAATTACACGATAATGTAAATCAGCTGCTTGGCGCTACCCTGCTTTACATTGGAGTAGCAATAAAATCGGGTAATATTGGCAAGGAAGAAGTAGATGTGCTGAAGAGCTGCGTTGCGTATATCAATACAGCCATTAATGATCTCCGGAATCTTTCGCACCGGTTAACCCCTTATACAAAAGAAGAAGCTTCACTAAAAGAAATCATTGAGCTTTTAATTGAACCCATGCGAAAAACAAACCAGTTCGAGATCAGCCTGCATGTTGATACATTTGAGAATAATATCGTAAACAGCGAGATACAGACCAATTTGTACAGGATCGTACAGGAACAACTGACAAATATTTTAAAGCATGCTGAAGCCAGTAAGATCAAGATCAATGTGCGGCTTACCAAAAAATTAATAAAATTAAATATCACTGATAATGGAAAAGGATTTGATACCGGTTGCTTAAAACATGGTATAGGCTTGGAAAATATGAAAAGGCGTGCAGAAATGTTCTCCGGTAAATGTAAACTCAGATCAACACCGGGCAATGGTTGCGAACTAATGGTGGAAATACCCCTCAAAATCAACCCGGAAAAAATTACAGTAAAGATCCCGGTAGCTGTTTTATCATAGCAAGCATTTTTAACTATGATATCAATCTCATATAAAGTAAATTTGCAGTTATAATTTTAAAAATTTAGCTGCAATGAGTGAACATGATATTCTGCAATTAGCAATTTATATAGTTTCCGGCTTTTTGATAGGGCTTTTCCTACACAAAATAGTAATGCCCCTGATCGCGAGGCTGGCATCTAAAACCGCAATCAGGTCCGACGATCTTATTGTTGCAACCATACGCAAATGGGTAATACCCTGGTTCCTGGCGTTGGGATTGTTTTTAGGATTAAAACAACTGGAACTGGAAAACCGGGTCTATTACTGGATAGAAAATGGCCTGATGATATTTTATATGTTGTCAGCAACTTTGATCATTGCCAGGGTTGTATCCGGCATGATAAAAATTAAAGCCGCCGGTTCAGATGCTATTATTCCGTCATCCTCCATCATCAGCAATATTGTCATCATCATTATTTATTGCATAGGCCTGTTGATCATTCTCCAATCGCAGGGTATTTCCATAACGCCGGCACTCACTGCCTTGGGAGTTGGGGGATTGGCTGTGGCACTGGCTTTACAACCTACGCTTTCAAATTTGTTTGCAGGCCTGCAGATCATTTCTTCGGGTAATTTTAACCGGGGTAATTTTATAAAACTGGCTTCAGGTGAAGATGGTTATATTGAAGACATCACCTGGCGAAGTACTACCATCAGGGCCATGAGCGATCATTTGATCATTGTGCCAAACTCCAAACTGGCCGACATGATCGTTACCAATTATAATTTACCGGTAGAAGAAATATCTTTCATTGTTGAAGTGGGTGTGGGTTATGACAGTAACATTGACCATGTTGAACGTGTTACCAAAGAAGTGATCAAAGAAACCCTGATGGAAGCAGAAACCGGTGTAAAAGATTTTGAACCGGTTATCCGTTTTTTTGCTTTCGGCGAAAGCAGCTTAAGAATAAAAGCAATATTAAGAGTAACTAATTATGATGCCCAGTTTGCGGTAAAAAGCGATTTCATTAAAAAGCTGCTGGCAAGATATAACCGGGAAGGAATAAACATTCCATTCCCAACCCGTACGGTTTTAAAAAAAGCAGATGATTAAGGGCAGGATCGATTTAACTTCAATTAGTTTCCTTCCTTTTTTATTTCAGGTAATACATTGATGTAGGAAACTTTAAACCGGTTATTAACCAGTTGTCCCTGCACATCTGCCTTACGTATAGCATTGCACATACCATCGTGTGCATGTGCGTCTCCAAAATTGTCAATACCGGCACCGTCAACATAATAAGCTTTGCCATCAAATCGTATGGCCATTTCGCAGGTTTTACCCGGCAGGCCAAGTTTACATTTACCACAGGATACTTCTGCGGTTTGTATTGGCAGTGATGGATCGGGCGTAGTTGTTTTTGAAACGGTTGTTTGGGCCGCCGCAGCAAAACCAAAAAAATTGATAATTAAGAGCGTGATTAATGATCTCATAAAATGCTTTTGAATTGTACACAAATCTACTTATAAATATGGATGTGAAAATTTAACGCGGAAATTAAAAACATGAATCCCTCAACAGCTTCATATAGGCACTCCCCTTCTCCCTCGCAAAGTTAATGTTCCGGTCAGGAATGGCTTCCGGATCATTATAATGTTCCAATGCTTTATCAATACTTGATTCACGCAGCAGGTGCAGCATGGGATAAACCGAACGGTTGGTATAATTGGCCGCATCAGACAAAGGTGAGTTGGCAAACCTGTATTGCGGATGAAAACTGGCCAGTTGATAGATCCCGTTATAACCTTTTTGCTTCAGCAGTTTTTCAGCCACCGAGACAAGGTCCAGGTAATCATCAAAACTTTTGAAAGTATTTGGAAAAATGAGGAAAGAAGTTTCAATGCTGATATCGTTATCCAGGCGGGCTACTTCTTCTAAAAATGATTCAAGACAAATCTCAAGTGCAGTGGCGATCTCGACCTTATAGAATACGGTTTTTTGTTTTATAACCTGTGCGGCAAAAGGGCAAAAATTACAACCTATGACCACATCAGTGATCCATTTTTTTGTTTGTTCAATTATTTGTGGGGCTGTAACCATCTTGTAAGCTTCTTTGCAAAGTGAAAGTTAATTGTATTTACAGTTTGCAAAAGCTTATTTTTTTACATAGGCAAGGTGTAAATTTTCGATGGGGTAATTAATTCTTAAGGGGCCCTTCCCAAAGCACCTGCTCGATCATCCACACATCGTTCTGTTTAGCCAGCAGTAGATAATCTACACCCCACCAGGCTGTTACTTTGGCTGCTGCTATGGTATTCATAATATCCAGCACTTCCACTTTTTTGGGTGACCCTGCTTTGGCAAATTTCTTTTTTTCAAAAACTCTTTTAGCATAGTCAACTGCCTCTCTCCAGGTCATATTCCCGTCCGGGCCATATTTGCCGGTTTTTTTATCCTGCCAGTAACCAAATTTGTACAAGCTGGGTTTGAGGCTCCTGATCAGTTTGGTTGTATCTCCTTCATAAAAGCCTTCAATGTAATCCAAGCAAGCTCTTTCAATCATTGACTTATTATCCTGTGCATATGTAAGATCCGCAATGATGCAAAATGTTAAAACAGTTATGATCTTTTTCATGGTTATTAATTTTGTTTGGACTATTAAACTACAATTTGTTTATGCCAATCTCCAACCGTTCATATAATTACCGGCCAGGTTTAATTTGGTAACAGTTAATAATATCATAAACGTAGCCTTATCAGCATAAAAACAGGTTTTATTACAATACGATTAACAAACATTTGAATTCATTAACAGTCAATAGCACTGTATTTGTAACAATTAAACAAACAATAAAACATGAAAAATTTAAAACTTACTTTCATTTTGATTTTAGCGATCATCAGCTTTGCGCCGGTTGCTTCAAAAGCCCAGGATGTATCAGTAAATGTTAACTTTTCCACTTTTCAGGAAGAATTAAGTCCTTATGGTACATGGATGGATAACCCAACATATGGGGAGGTATGGGTATATAATGAACCCGATTTTAAACCTTATTACACTGATGGCCATTGGGAATATACCAATTATGGCTGGTCATGGGAATCTGATTATGATTGGGGTTGGGCTCCCTTCCATTACGGAAGGTGGGAATATGACCCTTATTACGGCTGGATGTGGATACCGGGTTACGAGTGGGCATCTGCCTGGGTTAGCTGGAGCAGTTATGATGATTATTATGGATGGGCACCGCTTGGATATGGACTTAACATAAATATTTCATTTGGTTCTATACCATATGACCGCTGGAATTTCATTCCACGCCGGAACATTTGCGACCGCGACTTTTATCGCTATTCAGTATCTCCACAAAGAAATTATAATTTCAGAAATGCCGTAGTAATCAATAATTATTACAATGGCAGCGGCAGGGTTGGCAGGTATTACAGGGGCCCTGAAAGAAGGGAAGTTGAACGGTATACAAGCAACAGGATCCAGGAAAGAAGGATCGATTATAATGACAGCTACCGCAACAGGAACAGGAATAATAATAATACCTGGAATTCAAATGGCAATAACCGTTCACAGAACCCTGGGGGCAACGGTAGAAGAAATAACGATGTTGGAAGTCAAAATAATTCAAACAATACCCGGGGTAATGAAAACAGGAGGCCGAACAGCATAGATCGCCCCGGTAGGTCTGACGAGGCAAATAATAATAACAATGGTGGAAATGATAACCGTCGCTGGAGAGGCGCTAATACTGATGCAAATAATGCAAACCCAACAAGGGATGCGAACAGGACCCCTCAAACGGATGATAACAATAACCGTGGAAGAAGGCAAAATGATAACAGGGGAAACAGGAACAATGATCAGCAGAATAATTTTCCGCAGCAGGATCAGCAGCGTCAACAACGTCAGCAGCAAATGGAGCAACAGCGTCAACAGCAGCAAATGGAACAGCAACGTCAGCAACAGGATCAGCAGCGCCAACAGCAAATGGAACAACAACGCCAGCAGCAACAGGAACAAAAGCGCCAGCAGCAGCAGGAACAAAAGCGTCAACAACAGGATCAGCAACGCCAGCAGCAAATGGATCAACAGCGTCAGCAGCAGAATCAGCAACGCCAACAACAAATGGATCAACAACGCCAGCAGCAGCAGGAACAAAAGCGCCAACAACAGGATCAGCAACGCCAACAGCAAATGGATCAACAGCGTCAGCAGCAGAATCAGGAGCGTCAACAACAAATGGATCAACAACGTCAGCAACAAAACCAGCAACGCCAACAGCAAATGGAGCAGCAGCGTCAACCACAACAGCAACAGCGTCAACCACAATACGAAAGACAGGCACCTCAGCAACAAAGAAATATGGAGCGCAGGGCCGAAGCTAATAACAATGGCAACGTTCAGCGCCCAGATGATAATGACCAACGGCAAAACTCAAATAATGGAAGACGGAGAAATGCCAATTAATTTATAATAACTTATTTTAATTAAAGCGCCTTTACGGTTTATACTGTGAAGGCGTTTTTTTTAAAAACTAAAGGGGGATAACCTTAAAATTGATTTTCTTTGCAGGAACATGGCATTATATATTACTTCGTTGAACTCTGGCAGCAATGGCAATTGTTATTATATTGGCAATAATACGGATGCTGTTTTAATTGATGCCGGCCTGTCATGCCGGGAAACAGAAAAGAGGATGCATAAACTTGGCCTGCATATGAACAGGGTAAAGGCCATTTTTGTTTCGCATGAACATGGGGATCATATCAAAGGGGTTTCAACAGTAGCCAATAAGTATAAATTGCCGGTTTATATCACTGCCCGAACCTCCTTAAACGGCCCCATATTGATCAAACACCTGTCGAAAACATTTATCGCCAATGAACCGGTTGCTGTTGGCTCTTTAAATATAATCCCTTTTACAAAATGCCATGATGCGGCAGATCCTCATAGCTTCATCATCAATTATAATGGTGTAACAGTTGGTGTGTTAACAGATATCGGCAGCGTATGCAAAGAAGTGATCCGTTATTTTAACCAATGCCATGCCGTGTTTTTAGAAGCTAACTATGATGAAGCCATGCTGGAAAACGGAAGGTATCCTTTGCATTTAAAGAACCGGATACGTGGCGGACACGGGCATTTATCCAATAAAGAAGCCCTGGATCTGTTCATTGCACACCGCTCCCCTGCTTTATCACATCTCCTGCTATCACATTTATCCAAAGAAAATAATTCGCCGGAAATGGTTCAGGAATTATTTACACAGCATGCAAACGGCATTCATATTTCAGTTGCATCCAGGTACCAGGCTACAGATATTTTTACCATTAATCCGGCATGCATGCATGTTCACATCCCTGTAAGGCTTGCCAAACCCATGCAGTTGGATTTATTTGAATAAGTATATTTTGCATTAAAAAAAACTGATCATGGAGTTTATTGATTACTATAAAATACTAGAGATTGATAAAAATGCCACCGAAGAAGATATTAAAAAGGCATACCGGAAATTAGCCAGGAAACTACACCCCGACCTGAATCCCAATGATAAGGAAGCCCACCGGAAATTTCAACAGATCAATGAAGCAAATGAAGTTTTAAGTGACCCGGAGAAAAGAAAGAAATACGATACTTACGGAAAGGACTGGCAGCATGCCGGGCAGTTTGAGGAACAGAAAAGATCAAGAGGACAGCAAAATACGAGCGGGCAGCAATTTTATGAAAATGCGGATGCCGGAGATTTTTCCAGTTTTTTCGATTCGATGTTTGGCGGCTCAGGTCGCAGCAGCCAGGCAAAATTCCGTGGGCAGGATTACAATGCAGAATTAAAACTGAATTTAACGGATGCTCTGCAAACACATCAGCAAACGCTTACTGTTAATGGAAAAAATATACGCATTACCATACCTGCAGGGATCGGGAACGGGCAGGTAATTAAATTAAAAGGTTATGGTGCGCCGGGTGTTAATGGCGGACCTGCGGGAGATCTCTATATCAGTTTTTCAATAGCACCGCATGCAACGTTCAAACGATCGGGAAATGATCTTTACACCACCGTTAAAATTGATCTATATACCGCACTGCTGGGCGGAGATACTACCATTGAAACACTGAATGGAAAAGTAAAACTGGCTGTCAGGCCAGAAACACAACCCGGTGCCAAAATAAGACTAAAAGGCAAGGGATTCCCGGTTTATAAAAAACAAGGGGAACATGGCGATCTTTATATTACTTACGAGGTAGAACTGCCCACCAATCTTACTGAAGAGCAGAAAAAACTTTTTATGGAATTGAGCAAACTTAAATAATGACGTTATGCAAACAGGAGAAATGATCATTGTAAATGAATTTTGTATTCACCATAATATTCAACTCAGTTTTGTGAATGCGCTGAAAGATTCAGGACTTATAGAATTAACAATAGTGGAGGAAAAATTATACATCCCCGAAAACCAACTCCCCTACCTGGAAAAACTTGTAAGACTTTATGAACTGGATATAAACCTTGAAGGAATTGAAACCATCACCCATTTATTAAGCAGGATGAATGACCTGCAGCAGGAGATCCTGCGGCTCAACAACAGGCTCAGCATTTTTGAAAATGGTTGATGCATACTTAAATCAATAAAATAGTGATCAACAGCCTGCTCCAGCTTTTCAGGGAATATCATGATCTTGCCATTCTGATCAGCATTTGTATCAGTATCATCATTGCATTACTTGGCGTGGTGCCCAGTGTATTTATAACAGCTGCAAATATTTTATTTTTTGGTTTCTGGAACGGTACGCTTATTTCCTTCCTGGGTGAAGCCATGGGTGCTGCCATCGCTTTTTGCCTGTACCGAAAAGGGTTTAAAAAAACGGTAGAAAAGCGGCTTGACCAATATCCAAAATTAAAAAGATTGATCAATGCAACCGGTAAAGAAGCATTTGGGCTCATCTTTTCATTGCGGCTCATCCCCTTCGTTCCATCCGGTCTCATAACATTTGCAGCAGCTGTTGGAAAAGTATCGCCCCCCATTTTTATTACAGCCAGTTCGCTTGGGAAGATCCCTGCCCTTTTAATAGAAGCATATGCTGTATATGAAGTTGCAGCATTTGGCTGGCAGGGTAAACTAATATTGGTAATTGTTGCACTGGGGCTAGTGTACTGGATAATTAAAAGAATAAATAAAGCAAAGATCCAGGGTTGATCATTCAACAAATTTCCTCCCCTTTGCCATCACTAAAAACACGATGCCGGTTATAAATCCCATAATAATAAAACCCACGATCCACAATGCTTTTTCACCGTCTTTTACTGTTTTATTCTTTGCCACATGTATAATGCCAAGTATACGGTAAGCCAGGCTGGAGAAACCAAGAATGATCGCTGAGATAATAACAGCTGGACTGAATATCGTATTTAAGATCAGGAACGGGTTAGGATCTTCTCCTTTAAGCTCGTCCATGTTTGTTACCAGTCCAAAAATACCCTGGATATAAAATACCATAAAAAAGATCAGGGCAATTCCTGAAATGATAAATACGGTAAGAAAGGTATTATACTTATTCATTTTTTTATTTCAAATCTACAAATTTGTTTTAAGAATGTGCTTATTCCCTGGCCTGATCCTCATCAGTATGCACAATGGCGGGTATTTATCAGGGTATGATTTGCAGTGAATTTTATTGACATGAAGAGATAAGAAATTACTGATGTAAAAAACGGTCCTGTTCATTTTCCGGAAATGCAGAGACGACCATACATCTCGAAAAATAACCGCTGTCACATTTTGATTTTTATCCTTAGTAATCAATCTTTTAATTTGCAGGATGAACAAAACCTGCTTATTATCCTGCTTACTGTTCCTGGGTTTTCTAAACGCCCATGCAAATCCCGTTGATACCGTTATTCAGAAAAAAATATATGATACAAAGCGCCTGGCTGGGGCAACGATCACCATGGATGGTGTTCCATCAGAAGAAGCCTGGAATGTAGTTGAATGGGGAGGAGATTTTATTCAAAATCTGCCAAACGAAGGTATGCCACCCTCAGAGGTAACCCAGTTTAAGATCATGTACGATGATAAATTTTTATACATAGCTTATAATTGCCTGGACAGCAAACCCGGATCAATTGAAAAGAGGCTGGGACGGCGTGATGCATTTCCGGGAGACTTTGTTGAAATTAATATTGACAGCTATCATGACCTCCGGACGGGATTCTCTTTTAGTACTTCTGTATCAGGTGTAAGGGGAGATGAATTTATAAGCAACAATGGTAATAACTGGGACGCCAGCTGGAACCCGATCTGGTTTGCAAAAACAGCTGTTAATAAAAACGGGTGGACGGCTGAAATAAAAATTCCTTTAAGTCAACTGCGCTATGGTAATGAAAAAGATAAAGTTTGGGGCATACAGGTAACACGCAGGCTGTTTCGCAAAGAAGAAAGATCTAACTGGCAATATGTTCCGCAAAGATCCGGTGTATGGGTTAGCGGTTTTGGCGAACTGCATGGTTTAAAAGACATCCCTTTCCATCGCCAGGTAGAAATAGCTCCTTACGTTACTGCACAGGCATCAACTTATAAAAAAGAGCCTGGCAATCCTTTTGCCGATGGTACTGATACAAAATTAACCGGGGGCGTGGATGGCAAAGTTGCTGTTACTAATGACCTGATCCTCGACTTTACCATCAATCCAGATTTTGGCCAGGTTGAAGCCGATCCTTCGCAGGTGCGCATTGACGGGTTCCAGAATTTCTTTGGAGAACAGCGGCCATTCTTTATAGAGAGCCGGAATATTTTTGAATACCAGCTTACGGGTGCGCAAACCGGTGGCGACTTTAATTCCGATCTGCTTTTTTATTCACGCCGCATAGGCAGTTCACCACATGGATATCCAAATACTGCCAGTGGCGAGTATGTAAAATATCCGCAAAGCACCAGCATATTGGGCGCAGCAAAATTCAGCGGTAAAACAAAAAAAGGCTGGAGCATTGGTGTTTTGGAAAGCGTGACCGAACGTGAAAAAGCGATCATAGAGAATAACGGCAAAGAACGAAAAGAAGTGGTAGAACCCTTTACCAGTTATTTTACTGGCCGTTTACAAAAAGATATCAATGGGGGCAATACCATCTTCGGTGGAATTTTTACTGCCGTAAACCGGGAGCATGGCATGGATAATATATTACACCGTAGTGCATATTCCGGCGGCTTTGATTTTTTACATTACTGGAAGAATCGCTTCTGGTACATACGTGGAAATGTGGTGTTCAGTAATGTGAATGGCAACAAAGAAGTAATATTAAGAACCCAAACAGCTTTTGAGCATTTATTTCAACGCCCGGGTGCCAGCGAATTTAATTTAGACTCAAACCGCACATCATTAACCGGAACAGGCGGTACCATTCGTTTTGGAAAATCAGCTGGTAAAGCCGGTAAAATGGGACAGGTTTTAAAATTTGAGACCGGCCTAACCTATCGTTCTCCTCGGCTGGAATTAAATGATATCGGGTTCATGCTTACTGCAAACGAGATCAATCATTTTACCTGGGTTGGTTTGCAATACCAACGCCCATTTTCGATTTTCCGCAGGGCCGGCGTTAATTATAACCATTGGTTAAGATGGGATTTTGGCGGCAAGCTTTTGTATGTTCAGTTTAATGTGAATGCCAATGCAAATTTTAAAAATAACTGGCAAACCAATACCGGCCTTACCTGGAACCCCTATGATGTTTCCAATACTGCATTAAGAGGTGCAGGCTCAATTCGCCGGCCCGCAGGTCTTGGATGGAATTATAATTTGAACAGTGATTCCAGGAAGAAAGTTTATGGCAGCCTGAACCTGTTTAAATTTTGGGGAGAAGAGAATACACTGAATTTCAGTAATGCCGGCCTTTCATTAACTGTAGTTCCGATCAATTCCCTCACTATAAGCCTGGCTGCCAATTATGATTATTCATTTCGCAAGCAGGATCAGTTTGTAAGAAATATAACTTATAATAACAGCACCCGGACCGTGGTTGCGCAATTAAAGCAAAAAACCATCAGGTTTACAGGCCGCCTCAGTTATAATATCACCCCCGATCTTACCATTCAGTATTACGGACAACCCTATATTACCAGGCCAACTTATCAGCAATTCGCTTATGTTGTAGACCCGCTCGCAGATAAATACAGCAACCGTTTTTTACGCTATTCAGCTAACCAGATCAGTGAGAACAACGGAACCTATTTAATAGATGAGAACAGGGATGGCCTTACGGATTATAGTTTTGGCAAACCTGATTTTAATTTTGTGCAGTTTAGATCCAATATGGTGATCAGGTGGGAATACAGGCCCGGCTCTGAATTATTTTTGGTATGGTCAGAAGGAAATACATCTGATAATTATGGTGACCTGCAAACGCCTGTGTTCAACAGCCTTTTCAATAATGCTTTCAGCGGTGGTAATGCCCGGAATAGTTTTTTAGTAAAATGGACGTATAGGTTTTTGAAATAATAAAAAAATATCGAACAAGGAACAAGGAATTAAATGATGATCGGATCCTACTTCGATATTCAACATTCCTTGTTCCTTGTTCTTCATTCAATGCTCTCCACCAGGTATTCAATATTATTTATTTCGGCAACCTCACTAACTTTTAATCCCATCAGTTTTTTACCCAATGGTGATTGGGGCGACAATGCTATCACGTTAATATTTTCAACGGCAGCTTTACCCAATGCCGTACTCATGAACAAATAACCCCGGTTCGTTTTGACCAGGCTTCCGTTAACGATCATGGGTGCTGTTAAGGTTGGATCTATCTTTTCCAATGCCGCTTTCTGAGCTAATACTTCCTGCAACTGTGCACGTTTATTCGCCTGTTCTATCTGCAGCATGGCCAATGCAGTTTCATGCTTATCCCCCGCTGTGCTTTTGGTTTCATTGCTGCCGCTTTCTTTCAGGTCGGCCAATACCTGTTGCAGCATGTTAATTTTAGCATTGATGACCTCGAGATAATGATCGTATATTTTTTGTTTCAGCTTCATGGTACTAAGTCTGTAAAAATAACCAATAAGACCACAAAACAAGTAGGTTAGGTTCTGTTCTGTAAAGTTTACTTTTGCAGCAAATCAAAAAGACCATGAAAGTAGAAGAACAATTGGCAATAAGAAGCGGTAATCAATGTGAGTTGTGCAGATCGACAGGCGATCTGAAAGTATATGAGATCCCCCCACAACAAGGCTTATCAGCAGATACCAGTATTATGATTTGCGACAAATGCCTTGCCCAGGTCGAAAAGAAAGAGGAACTGGACAGCAAACACTGGAATTGCTTAACAGAGACCATGTGGAGTGAGGTTCCGGCAATACAGGTAACTGCCTGGCGTATTTTGAACCGGCTTCGCAATGAAAGCTGGGCCACAGAAAACCTTGATATGCTTTACCTGGCTGATGAGCACCTGGCCTGGGCCAAAACTACAGGTGACCATGAAAATGACTCCAGCGTAGATCTGCATAAAGACAGCAATGGACATGTATTACAAAATGGTGATTCAGTGGTGCTGATCAAATCCCTCGATGTAAAAGGTTCAAGCCTCAATGCAAAAATGGGTACCGTGGTAAAGAACATTCGCATTGTTGAAGAGAATACCGAACAAATAGAAGGAAAGATAGAAGGACAACAAATTGTAATTCTTACCAAATATGTAAGAAAGCAGCAGGCTTAATTATGGGAAACGATAAATTGGCAGTTTAATAAAAACTACCTTGCAAGATTCAATTATCACTATGAATGAACAATTTGATCTTTTAATCGACAGTTACCTCAACGATAAAGTAGGCATAGCCCCGGCTTTTTTAACAGAAAGATTATCAACCGGGCTTCAGCAAAATATCATACAGTTACAGAAAGATGGCCTGATGAAAGCAGCCGGCATCGGGAATAATGAACTGAAGGATGAAAAACAAAAAATGCGTGGAGATAAGATATACTGGATGGATAAAAAACACGACAATATTTTTGAACAGGAATTTTTACAACACGCCGAAAATTTTATCGAACGCCTCAACAGGACGTGCTACGCCGGTATTAATGCGTATGAATTCCATTATGCAGTGTATGAAGAAGGCAGTTATTATAAAAAACATAAAGACCAGTTTAAAAATAACAGTGACAGAAAATATTCACTCATCTCCTATTTAAATAATAACTGGCTTGCCGAAGATGGCGGCCAATTGCAGGTTTACCAAAATGATATTATACAGCAAATAGCACCACATGCGCAAACTGCTGTACTTTTTAAAAGTGATGAGACCGAGCATGAAGTAACAAAAGCCAACCGCAGCAGGATGAGTATTACGGGCTGGTTGAAAACGGTATAGCTTTACAAAGCATAAACTCACCAGGCAATAAAAAAACCAACACTAAGTTGGTTTTTTTATTGCCTATGCATTATTAGAAGATAAAAATTTAGCTTTCCTCCTTTCAGACTATCCACCTTTACGTTTTGGTAAAGGTGGTGGTGGTGGTAATGGAGGCTTGGGCAAACTTCGGATCACCTGTCCGGGTGTTGGGGGTTTTGGTGGTAACGGTGGCGGAGGTGGAAGCGGAACTACAACAGTTCCTTTCTCTACCTCAACTTTTTCCGTTGTTCCTGTGTTTGAATTTACTTTCACTTCATCTGTTCTTTTACTTTCATTGGTACAGGATATTACACCCAGTGCCATTGTCAATGAAAAAAATGCAAGTACCTTTTTCATAAAATAATTTTAGTTAATAATTATATACTGTGTATGCAGGGATAGGTTCAATTACCATGCCTTTTTTTAATTTACTGCTGATTTCCAGGTAGTAATACTTATTTCAGAGAATGAATCTGTACATTTTATTCCCCAATTCCGGTAATTAGCCAATTGATTTGTCTTCTTTGGGCAACTGTTCAGTCAATTTCAACTCATCAATATCCATCTCCCGTTCTACCTGTCTTATTGCAGCATCACTGAAATCGCCGTCCTTGTGCAGCCTGATCAGCAATTCCCTTTTAAATTTACTGATCTCCAGTTTGGCATTGAGCAGGTTATCCGGTTCAGAGGGCCGCACTTCCCGGTTATAATACCGTGCTTTTTTATGCAGTTGTATTTCTTTGGTGAGTTTACGGATCAACTGTTCGTACTGATCCCGGAGTTGTTGTTGCAATTTATTGTCACCGGGTATTGGAAATTCCTTTTCGATATAATGAAGTGTACTGTTTGCCAGGTACAATTGCAGTTCTTTTTGTTCTTCATCGGTATTGTCTTCCGGTTTTATTTTTAACCAGCGTATGAGCAAGGGTAAAGAAAGTCCCTGTACAACCAGTGTTACAAAGATAACCACGAAGCCAAAAAATATAATGGATGACCTTTTAGGGAAAAGGGTTCCATCCTGCAGAAAAAGGGGTAACGCCAGTGCAGTAGCCAATGATATTACACCCCTTGTGCCTGTCCAGGCAACAACCAGCACATTTTTCCAGGTATTGTCCAGGTTAGCAATTTCAGTTTTATTTTTTTCGTTCTTTTGAAAATAATTTTGCCAGTATGCACCGGCAAATACCCATATTATCCTGACAATGATAGTTACCAGGCTGATGACCAGGCCATAGCCCAGTATAGTTGAAAACGAATAATTGCCAAGATCCTTGATGATCTTTGGCAACTGTAACCCAATGAGTATAAAAATAAAACCGTGCAATAAGAATATGATCGTGTCCCAAACTACCCGTGTTCTCATTCTTGCCTGTGAAGCGAATATCTCAGGAGATTTGCGTGAAATCAAAAGGCCCGTGCTTACCACCGCCAACACTCCCGACATGTGAAATTGTTCTGCAGCAAGATAAGATACAAACGGTGCCAGCAAAGTGAGGCTGGTTTCTACCACCGGGTTATTCTCAATTCTTTTATGGGCAAATACAAAAAGAAAACCTGTTGCAATACCGATGGCTATACCAACACCTGCCACCAGTAAGAATTGCAGGCCGGCCTGCCAAAATACAAATGTGCCCGTGGTAACAGCCAGCACTGCATATCGATAGGCAATAAGGGCCGATGCATCATTTACAAGGCTCTCCCCTTCTAAAATAGTGATGACTTTTTTATTAAGCCCCAATCCTTTTATGATACCAGATGCTGCAACAGCATCTGGAGGAGAAACAACAGCGCCAAGCACAAAAGCCAGGGGCCAGGTAAATCCTGGGATCATGTAGTGTGCTGTAACTGCTACAGCCAGTGTTGTAAAAAAGACCAGGGTAATAGCCAATGCCGATATGGGCCTTATCGATGTCTTGAATTCAAGCCAGGATGTTTTGGAAGCTGCATCATACAATAAGGGCGGAAGCATAATTACAAAAACAACATCAGGATCCAGTGCCAGGTCGGGTAATTGCGGTATAAAGCCAATGACAAGCCCAGCAAAAACAAGAATGACCGGGAATGGCAGTTTCCTTTTATTAGCGATCGCTGTCAAACTGATCAGGATCGCCATAATAAATACAACGATTTTAAAATTATCCATACCACCCAATCTACGATTTATGCAGGAAATAGTAAAGATAACATGCGGTCAACTTTTTGAAATAAAAAAGCTCCTTTTATTAGAAGGAGCTTAAACCTAAAACTAACTGTATGAGAAATCCTGCTTGAACGCTAAAATCGTTTAACAAAGATGCGTTTCATTTTAATTTTTATTGTTACACAATCTTAAAAAAATCTTACATCATTCACATATTTACTTACGGCAGTTGGGTAAGAAAACTTAACATACAACCTAAAAAAATCGTTTTAACTTTATCTTCAAACTTTATATCATGAACATGCCTGTATTGATATTGTTTGGAGTTGCAGCCATTGCACTCATTGTTTTCCTGGTAGTTCGTAATCAAAAAGACAAAGAAAAAGTGGAGGAGGATCTCAACGAAGATTTTCACAAGTCGAAAGATGAAGAAGGCGATGCGGAAATTGATAATGTGTTGAAATAGATATTGCCAACAGCCATATCATTTTTTTTAGATTACCTGTTGCACTCATCTTTGCCCCTTATTGAAATTGCGGTGACCGTTTTTCCAGTAATGCATTCGCTCCTGCTTTAAAATCTTTTGTATCCGGCGAAAGAAAAAATTATCTTTAGATCAAAGCTAATATCACATTCCACATGAAATTAATACTCCTGTCGCTGCTTATAACAATTACAATGAATGCATTTTCACAATTGCAACCCATTGGATCTGCTGTCTTTCATTGGAACAACCTGCCTGTGAAAAAAGACGGTTTACGTGAAACCCGTAAAATTGCAGAAGGAACTACCAATGAATTTGAATACTTTGAGATACATACCACTACCCAAATGAAGGGCGCTGTACCCAGGCCCCCACATACACAAAAAGATATTGAAGAAGTAATTATTATAAAAGAGGGAACGATGAAATGTACCATTGGCAACAAAAATGGGGTGCTTGGTAAGGGCAGCGTACTGCTTGTTCCGCCCTTTGAGGTCCAGCTATTTGAAAATATTGGTGACGGCCCCCTCACCTATTATGTATTGATGTTCCGTTCAAAAAAGCTCATGAATATGCAAGGAAGTGCAAATGCCGGAGGTACATTATTATTGAATTATGATTCACTGGCTTATAAAGAAGTCAATAATAAAGGCACCCGTAAATATTTCGATCGCCCTACAGCCATGTGTGAGAACTATGAAATGCACATTACGTATCTAAAACAAAAAGGGCCAAGTCATGCACCACATATGCATAAAGATACCGAGATCATATTGATGATCGATGGAGACACTGAAATGACCATTGATGGAATAACATATAAAGCCGGCCCCGGCGATCTGTATATCATCGAAAGCGGTAAAATGCACGGCGTAGGCAATGCATCTGAAAAGCCTTGCAGTTATTTTGCATTTAAGTGGAGATGATCATTCCAATGTGTGATTTATACAACTTATATAAACAATAATGTAATTCCTATACCAAAAAATGCATCATCTTTACCACATTATTTCATCAATCAATAAATCAAATAAAATCTCAATAATGAAAAACAAATTAAGTAAACTGCTGGTTGTTGCGGTAATTCTAATGGCAGCCACTTTCTCTGCTTCAGCACAGATATATGTACAGATCCGTCCAACTTACCACGTAATACCAAGACCACCACAACCAAGCCCAGTATATGTTTGGGTGAATGAAGAATGGGAACCCAACGGAAATTCCTACAGGTATTCAGGAGGACATTGGGAAGCTCCGGCTCAACCAGGTTATTACCGCAGGCCGGGTTATTGGCAGCGTAGCAAGCATGGTAACAGGTGGATACAGGGAACATGGATAACCCGTGGCAATAATGGCAATAACGGTAACCATGGTAATAATGGTAATGGCTATAAAAAACACAAAAAGCATTGATCCATTCCCGGTAATATGTAAATGATACTTAAGCACTAATGTTCCGTCCCATGGGCGGAACATTTTTTTGGCGTGCAAGCAGGAATATTCGTATTATCAAGAAAATAATGCAGTTGATGGAAATTAGTTTGATGAGTTCTGCTAAATGTTTATTGTATGAACATCCCCTGCGATTGATCCTCACTTTTTATTTACCATCTCCTCCATCCACCGCATTACTTCTACTCCTTCTTCCCCGCTACAGGGGTTCTCAGCTTTATTTAAAAAATATTGCACCGTCCTTTCGATCATCGGTTGCTGCACATGTTTCAACAGATCAAAATTAAAAACAGTGGTCGCATTATCTTTAACCAATTCAATATGATCGCCGCCGAAAAAACTAAAGCTGATCTTACCTGCACTGCCAATTATTTCGCAATGGTCGCTTTGTATATCTGCACTAAAACACCAGGCACCGCTAAAGACAATATTATTTTCAAAAAGGATATTGCCTGCCACCATATCATCGGCAGCATAGTTGCCTGCCTGGTTTGTTGCAATGCCGGTTATTTTTTTAGCCGCACCAAAGAGATGATACATAATATCCAGCTGGTGCGGGGCAAGATCATGAAAGATGCCGCCTCCCGCAATGGCAGGATTTACCCGCCAGGCGATCTTTTCATCTTCCAGTTGTTCTTTACTAAAAGGGGTTTTATACAATATAAGCCGCACAAGCCTTAGATCGCCAATGACCTTATCATGAATCAATTCTCCCAGTTTTTTAAAAAGCGGCCATTCCCTGCGGTAATGTGCCACAACCAGTTTCATGTTTTTTGCGCTGGCCTCATCAGCCATATTTTTTGCAGCAGCATAATTAAGGGCCATGGGTTTTTCTACATATACAGGTTTGCCCGCATTCATCGCAGCAATAGCATAGGCTTCATGAGATGATGGTGGCGTGGCTATGTAAATAGCATTTACTTCCCGGTCGTTGATGAGTTGGTTTGCATCCGTGTACCAATGGGGCACGTTGTGACGCATGGCATAATCTTTTGCTTTTTCGGGGTTGCGGCGCATCACGGCTACCAACCGGGAATTTTCCACGATATTAAAGGCAGGCCCGCTTTTAATTTCCGTTACATCCCCACATCCGATAATACCCCAGTTGATCTGCTGCATATGATATTTTATTTCATTTACCCTTCTCCAGTTTAAAAAGCGGGTTTTGTGTACAGGGCTTATACGTTTCATCGGCCTGGGGGCATAATGTATTCGCCGCTTTGGATATGGTTTTTTGTTTTACATTAACCAATATTTCTTCCCATGAAACATTGCTACCATTGAAGGGGCTCATAAATTTCTCCAATGATGCCCTCATGTTATAACTGAAAATGCCGCCTATATTATTATTCCCTGCAGACACTTCTCCCTTTGAAGCAGCGGTCATTAAAATAGATCTGCGAACAGAGTCCATAAAGAGTTGCTTACATAGGTCTTCATTCCAACCAAGAGAAATATCCCTTGTTGTTGCAATATTGCTAATGACCGTACTGCCAATGCTGGGATCGGAGTTGCAGCAATCACTCACCACCACCGTAAGCCGGGCGCCTTTACTTTTTAATGACTCATAGATGTCCTGGATATTTAATGCATATTTGCCTCCATATTTTTGCGAGGTCTTTTCACGGAGGTCGAGGTAAGGATAAAAATATTTATCGCCCGTATTACTGAAGCCATGGCCCGAATAATAAAACACTACAATATCATCTTTCTTGGGACGCAGGTTAGTAATAGCCAGGTCAACATTTTTCTTACTGTAGGTTGAACCAAATATTATTTTAGGCTTAAAACTTACATTTAAGACTTCGCAGATCTGCTTAAAAAATTTATAGGTCCCATCTTTATCTATTACACAACTATTGCCAATAGAATTGTCATTGGTGTTGGCAACAATGATCAAATGCAAACTCGTTGTCTTCGGATTGGGTAGGCCTGACTTAGCAAAGAACAATTGTCCATACAGCGGATCGTTTTCCATGAAGTAAGTAGGAAATGTTCGTTCATCTAAACCATGCGGCAGGTAATTCATTTGCAGGATAGTTACCGGCACTTCAACATTTGGATAAGGCGAAATAATTGCTGCTGGCTCAAAATAGCCTGTTTTGCTGTCTTTTTTAAACAAGACCAGCGGGCCTTGATAGTTATCATAAGCTGTGTCGTTTTGTGTTTGCGTGTAAACACTGGCATTAATAAGTGCAGGATCAGGAAGTCCTGTGCTTTTCAATACCAGTAATGTTGTGTCAGGTAAACCATCCTTTCCCCTGGCATAATCTTCTTCAATCGTAAACCGCCGACCTTCCCCTGCACCTTCTCCAGATTCATAAAAATAACGTGTGATCATAAACCCAGTACCATCTGCATGCCTTACCAGGAAAGCTTTATACTGCTTGCGCACATTATTTACTTCAAAATAATAAGAGAACTCATAAAAGCTTTGTGCATGAAGATTGTAACCCTGCAGGGTAAAAAAAAGGATGATGAAAAGCTTTAATGCCTTGCTTTTTTGCATATGGTATTTGCCGGTTAAGAAAATGGTTAGGATAGGTATAAGATACAGCTTTTACTGGAGGTAAGAAATTTTAAAAAAGATCCCGGTTTATTGAACCAATGATTTCTCCATTACCATAAACTCCAGCACCTGTAAATGCTTACCGGTCAGTCCATCTTCAGTAAAAGGTTTTCTTTCACCGGTATCTGTATAACCATGCCGCTTGTACCAGTTGATCAGTTCTGTACGAACAGACACCACATGCATATAAATGGTGTTGCATTGAATATGCTGTGCGTATTCTTCTGCAGCTTTTAATAATTGTTTGCCAATGCCCCCACCCTGCAATTGCGGTGCAACACTGAACATGCCCAGGTACAGCTTATTACCATGCTGCTGCAGGTTTACACATCCTGTGATCTGTTCTTCACCGGTATATTTTAAGAAAACACTGCTATGCATATGCATCACTTCCTGCAGCATATGCTCATCTGCACGGGTATCGCCCGCAATAAGATCGGCTTCTGTTGTCCAGCCCTGCCTGGAGGCTTCTCCCCGGTATGTATTGTTGAGCAGTACATTTATGGACGGTATATCTGCAGTTGTGGCAATGCTGATATGTGGGATGGAGCATGAAAACATCATATACTCTTCAACCATGCTTTGGCTTCGTCAACATTTTCAAAGAAATTGATGGCCAGCTTGTCTTTATCAACTTTATAGGAAATGCTTTCTACTGCTACTTTATTAAAATAATTTTCAGGCCTGATGATGGCGAGCGCCTTAAAACCAAATTCTATAGCACGTGGTAAGAAATGCTGGTCTAACCATTGCTGGTCTTCCATACCTATCAATACCATATCCTTGATATCGGCCAGTACTTTAATACAATGATGTTTGATCAGCGTGTTCAGCATCAACTCTGTACCTTCTTTGAACTGGCTGCTGGTGGCATAGCCATCCCATTGCATAACCACGGCATTAATTTCCCCGTCGAAATAAATATTATAGGTTTCTGCATTTGCTTCCATTGTTCGATCAATTTTATGCTAAATTAAGAAATTTCCGGCCTGAATTTTAAAACAGGCAATGCCCATATGAGTTTTGTTAAATAAAATTATACTGGTGAACTTTATTATAATTTCGGCGTCTTACAATTATATAAGAGCAAAACATCATTATGAAAAAATTTATTTTATCGATCCTCGCAATAACCCTGCTTACTACAGCTGTTTCTGCTCAAAAAAGTAATTTCTATGCTGTGGTGGTTTCTTTCAATAGCATGTGCTGCGGTGTACCCGACAATGCCCCGGTGATGGAATTGGTAAAGAATTTTAAAAAGCAGAACAGGATAAAACGTATGGCAGTGGACAATATAGGCCCCATGGGCAAAGAAGGTGAATACTACCTGGCATTTCGTTTAAAGGAATTGAATAAGGCGCAAAGACTAAAGTTCATACAACAATTGAAAAAGATAGCGCCAACGATGGTTGATAAAGGATCGGTAGAAATAAAAACAGACCTGGTAGTTAACAGGGCCGATCTTTCACCCAGGATTGTTATTACTACACAGAATTTATGATCTGCTTTCAAATACTTTAGTGATCAATATTATTGCATGAGGGGAAGATAAATTTCAAAGGTTGCACCTTTGTTTGGTTCTCCGCTGGCTGTAATAACGCCGTTGTGGTTTTCTACAATTTTTTTTGCAATGGCAAGCCCAATACCTGTGCCTTTATATTCGGTTTTGCCGTGAAGCCGTTGAAATACTTCAAATATCTTTTCGCTGTATTGCTGTTCAAAACCAATTCCATTATCTGAAATGATAAGATGATAATATTTCTCTTGTGGAGAAACTATTTTATCATTGAATTTAAATCCGTTGGAGACCTCATTTTTTATTTTGATATGCGGTGGTTCAACATTGCCTGAATATTTCAGCGAGTTACCAATGATATTGTAAATAAGCTGGTAAAACTGGAAAGGAATAATATCCACTTCACCCAGGTCGGAAGTTTCTATAATGGCCTGCTTTTCCTGTATATCTTCTTTCAGATCTTCTTTTACCTCTTCTACGATCTTATTCAGGTTTGTTTTTTCAAATACCCGGTCTGCTGTACTGGTTCGTGAGTAAGCCAATAGATCGTCAATCAGTTTTTGCATCCTTTTAGCCGCTACCTGCATTCTTTTAAAATGGTCTTTTCCGTAGGCGGATAAATTTTGTTCTTCTTTTTCCAGTATACGTGTAGCGAAGGTTTGAATTTTGCGGAGCGGTTCCTGCAGGTCATGACTGGAGATATAAGCAAATGATTGTAACTCGTTGTTCATTTTTTCGAGTTCCTCGTTCTTAAGTTTAAGTTCCTGGTTGAATCTTTTTATCCTGTCATCTGTAATTTTTTTGTCGGTCAGGTCCTTGGTTACTTTTGAAAACCCGATGATGTTTTTATCGTGGTCATGGAGCGCAGTAATTACAATGCTTCCCCAGAATAAGCTGCCGTCTTTGCGAACCCTCCATCCTTCATGATTGGCCGTACCTTTTTCTTTTGCTTCAGTTAATAATTTTTCGGGCAAGCCGTTATCCTTATCCCCCTGGGTATAAAATATGCTGAAATTATTCCCGATGATCTCCTCTGCGCTGTACCCTTTTATCTTTTGTGCGCCTTCATTCCAGTTCATAATTATACCCTCTGTACTTAAAAATAAAATGGCATAATCTTTTACTTCTTTTACCATTTTGTGGTACCGTTCCTCTCCCAACTGAAACTCTTTATTCATTTTTTCGAGCTGTGCATTCTTTTCTTCAAGGATCTTTTCCTGTTTTTTCTTTGCCGTGAGATCGGTTACGATCATGCCCACTGTTGGCAATGTTGGATATAAGGAACTAAGAGAAACATATACCGGGATTATTTTGTTCCCGGTGCAAAGAGTTATTTCTCCCTTGCTTAGCCCTGCCAAACCTTTTACAAAAAGCCGGTTAAATGCCTCTTTTGATGATGAATGAATAAGATCAAAAATGGAAGTGCCGATCACTTTCTCATAAGGGAGATGGAGTAGCTCATGAAAATAAGTGTTCGTATAAACGATCAAACCATCTTCTGAAAGATTCAATGCACCTTCTCTTAAATTTTCCACCAATATACGGTAGGCATAATCACCACCTTCAAGTGTGAAAACTTCAAGCTTGTCAGCTTTAGAGAAAGCAAAAGCATCCACTTCTCCTGCTTTAATGGCTTCTATAAGCTGCTCGGCTTCGCCAAGCCGGTTTTTTAATTCGTCTATTTCAGATAAAAGATTTTCAACTAACGGGGCTTTCATGCTATTCTATTATTCTGATACCCAAACCCTTTATTACTTTTTCAGTATCTGCAAAAGTTCCTATCAATGTTTTTTTGGGTAGGGGCAATTGTTTTATTAATGATGGACTGAAAACGATCTGCTGTTCAATGGCCAACTCGGGATTTTTATAAAGGTCTATTATTTCCAGGTCAATGGCACCCTGTAAATGCTCATCGCAAAGCTGTTTGATGTTCCCAATGGCTTCCATAGATTTTACCGACATGCCCGAAACATAAAGCTGTAATACCAATGTACCCTCAACTACAAATTTATATTTTGAGGCTTCTTTCATGTTATATTATTTTAGTGTTGAGCTTACGAATATTTAAGCCGACTAAAACTTTTTCTTCGTTAGAGAGGTCGCCAATTATATTTCGGATGGGTACAGGTACTTTGCGAACAAGTGTTGGGATCGCAAATATCTGGTCACCTTCGGCAAGCTGCGGATTTTTGAGCAGGTCAATTACTTCAATAGAATACTTTCCTGCTAAATGTTCTTTACAATATTTAGTGATATTATTCAATGCGGCCAGCGATTTTGGAGTTTGACCGGCAATGTATAAGCGTAATTCGTATTGTATTTCTTTTTCTTTAGCCATCATGTAGATTTTATACAGTTTTAGCCAGGATCTTTTGCCTGCTTTTTTCATTTTCATTAGTGAGTGATATGCCTTTACCGGTAATGGTAAAATGTTGTGACTCTGTCTTGTGTCCAAGACCACGTGCTTTTACAATACGAAGTGAGCGTACCTGGTTCAAACCCGTGTTCACATTTTTTAGTTTTATCCATATATCAGCAAGGGATGATACTGCATTTACGGTCAGGTCTTTATCTTCAAAGACCTCATTGGTAAGCGAAGTAAAAAAAGCATTGATCCCATGGGTCTTTAACAGATCGATCAGGCGCACCAGCATATCCCTGACCTCATTCATAGAACCAATGGAGATGAGGCTGCTGATGGGATCAACAATAACTGTTTGGGGTTTATGTTTTGCGATAAGCTTATACAATATCAAAAGATGATGCTCAAGTCCCTGCAATGATGGCCGGGAAGCATGAATATGCAGCAGTTTTGCCTTAATGAAAGGATTAAGATTAATACCAACTGATTGCATGTTACGTACTAATTGCGCAGGAGACTCTTCAAAAGAAAAATATAAAGTTTGCTCTTTACGGCTGCAACTGCTCTTTGCAAAACAGGAGGCAAGAATTGTTTTGGCTGTGCCGGCAGAACCGGAAACAAGTATGCTGCTGCCTTTAAATACTCCGCCTTTATGAAAAAACTGGTCAAGTCCGTCAAGTCCTGTCGAAATGACCTGGCTGGAGATATTGTGCTCTAACTTTAATGAAGTGATCGGCAACACGGAAAGCCCATTCTCGTCAATAAGAAACGGGTATTCATTGGTACCATGGGTAGAACCCCGATATTTAACAATACGTAACCTGCGGGTGGCAATTTGCTCGATCACGCGGAAGTCGAGCAGGATCACGCAGTCGGAAACATATTCTTCCAGTCCTTGTCTTGTTAAAGTTCTTTCACCTCTTTCACCGGTGATCACGGCTGTTACACCTTTATCCCGCAGCCATTGGAACAACCTGCGTAATTCGGAACGCAGCATAACCGTATTCTCAATTCCGCCAAAAAGCGATTCAATGGTGTCGAGTACAACGCGTTTGGCACCGATGCTGTCAATAGCATGATTGAGGCGAATGAATAAACCTTCCAGGTCATACTCTCCTGTTTCTTCAATTTCAGAGCGTTCTACCCTTACATGGTCAACGCGTAACTTTTTTTCCTGGATCAATTTTTCCAGGTCAATGTCAAGCGATCGTACATTTTTTGCCAGGTCAGTTTTGGTTTCTTCAAAACTCATGAATACGCCCGGCTCATTGTATACAGAAATTCCTTTTGCAAGAAACTGGATCCCGAATAAAGTCTTACCGCAACCGGCATTGCCGCATACAAGTGTGGGGCGGCCCCGTGGTAAACCACCTTCGGTTATTTCATCCAGTCCATCAATCCCTGTTGGGGTTTTTGGGAATACCGCAGTTAAACCTTTCTTCATAACTGATTTTTATAGTTATTCAATTTAAGTTAGATCTAAAAAAATATGACTGATAATTACTAAGGGATGAGTAAAAAATCATTTTCATGATCCTGTTTATCGTCGTTTTTCATGATCAGGTTAAGCGACCTGTGAATTATTTTTTTTAGATTCTCAAACTCGGGAGGCTTCTGTATATAATATGTTGCCCCCTGTTGTTGTAATTGCTCTGCAATTTCCGGGCTAAAAGAAGTGGAGAATATGATCACGGGGATTTTTTTTAGCTTTTCATTCAATTTTATTTCACTTAAAGCATCAAAACCATTTTTGAGGGGCATATTCAGATCAAGGTAGAGTACAAAGGGCAGCATGGTTTCTTCTTTTAACAATAGGTTCATTAGTTGAACGCCGTTGTTTACTGTAACCAGCTTTGTGTCAACAGGTATTTCATCCAATGCTTCTTTGAAAAAGATACAATCATCTTTGTCGTCATCAGCCAACAGTAAATTAAGTGGATAAGACTGCATTTTGTAAAAGTAAGTATTAAAAAAAACAAATTAAAACAGGGATGAAGTAGTTATTTATCTATTCCTCAGTTGAGGCCAGACTGTGGAATTATGTCCACAGTAATCATGCTTCTTCCGCTTAAAAAAAATTGGTACGGAATTGTTAATAGTCAGTCTAAACTATCAACATGAGCACTACAACCGACAAACAAATTCTGGCAAGGATAAAAAACAATGATATTACAGCGTGGGACGACCTTTATGAAAAATATTCGCCCATCATGTTGGGGGCCATTTCCATTTTCACCCGGGATGAAATTTTAGCTGAGAAATTATTAATGGACACCTGGTTGGAACTAAGGGAGCAAAATGCTTTAACGAGGAGCAACTTAAAACTGTCTTTATACCTGTATATTTTCAGTTTTAGCTACACCCTTAACCAATTAAAAGCACAGGGAATAAATCCCTGTGTAAAAGGCCTGGATACTTATCCGCAGCTCATTCAACAACTTTGTAAGAAGTACGGGGTAAATGAAAAGCCGTCTTCTGAAATGTATTCAAACAAAGACCTCCGTATTCAAAAAAATATTTTTTGCTGGCTGCCCGTTCTTGGAATTAATCCTTATGCCGGTTATGTCAGGTCAAGAGTCGTATAACGTGGCTCTGCAACCAAAGTAAAAAGACATTACTAATCCGGAATTACCGGTTCAACCAATTTAGTCAACTTATCTAAAGAATCCTGCCAACCTAAGTAGCACATTTCTACAGGTATCATTTCCGGTATACCTTCCTGAATAATTTTTATTTCGGTACCAACCGAAACCTTTTGAAGCCAGACAGTAGTGATCATTTCACCAGGCATATTGGGGTCATCAAATTTATCTGTGTACTTTAAAAATTCATTTGGTTTTATATCTACGTATTCTCCACCGAATGAGTGGCTGTTACCGGTTGAGAAATTATGAAATGACATCCTGTACGTTCCGCCTATCTGAACATTCATTTCATGCACGGTACAGGTGTAACCATAAGGAGGTAACCAGGATGCCATGGCATTTGCTTCTGTAAATGCACGAAAAACTTTTTCAGGAGAGGCTTTAAGAACTTTGTGAAAAGAAACGCTGTTGTTGGACATAAAATTTATTTTTAAGATTTACAATTTAAATGGTTATCCGGGCAGACCGGAATGCTGGTTACGATACAAATCTCGTCCGTAAACTCCATACCATTGCAGTGTAAATGCGACAATCTTGATGGGTGAATACGAAATGCTATTCTCAGGCGAGTGTTGAGTTAAACATAAGTTGACAGGTTTCCCCACAAAGGAACAAAGAACACAAAGGCTTTTCTTAGTGTGCTTTGCGGCTTAGTATGAAAATTTTATAGCGCATGAATAGAGTTAACATTACACTAGTCTCTGCCTGAGCAATGAGCGTAAGCCCGGACTCGCCATAAATCAAAATCTTCTAACGCTCCGTAGAACGAAGTCCTGTAAGCAAACTCACAAAACCATAACAGAGACTCGCCTGAGAAATTGAAACGAAACACTGTTGTTGGCCATGAAAATTTGATTTTTGATTTTTACTTTTTATATGTGCTAAACTAGCTTATTGAATATAAGGAACACGTGGCCCACCCGGCGCAAACACAGCAAGCCCCCTCGCCTTTTGACCTTTTGAGAACATAAACATGCAGGCATCATATGTATAATCCATATAGTTCATCGACATATCACCTGTATTGTTGCAACTGATAGTTGGGAATGCAGGGCAGCCGTAATTTTCATGGCCCTGGTTTGGTGTATCATCAACCTGGTCGGAACCGGTGCATGATCCCCCGTCATCGCCCCAGATATGAATTAAGTTCATCCAATGCCCTATTTCATGCGTTGCTGTTCTTCCAAGGTCATAGTTATTAATGTAGGTTCCACCGGGACATTTTTCCCTGCTTCCGAATGCACTATAGAGTATCACCACGCCATCTCTGTCAGGTGAAATAGTGCCCGGATAATACGCATAACCCAGTAAATTCTGGCCCAGGTTACAAGACCACATATTTAATTTATGTTCGGGATCCGTAGCATCGATCCCTCCGCCTGATGCTTTTTTCATGCCATCAACAGGGGCCCATGATTTGTGGTTTGTTTGCCGGCGTACCACCGAGCTGAGGACAAAGTTGATACCCACATCCCCTACCCGGTTCTTGTAGATAGCAGGAACATTATTCACATCGCTGTTCCCTTTATTAAAATCCTCATTCAATACATCTATTTGAGACTGTATCTGTTCTATCGAGATATTTTCTGCTGCTGTATAATAAACAACATTTACCACTACCGGTATTGTTATCGCTGCGAAATTGTTAACCGCACCATTCTTAATTGCATTACCAATAAAGCTTTCCAATGCTTCCCTTCGGGCTCTTAAACCCGGATCGGCAGCAAGCTGTGCCGTAAGAATATCTGCAGATGCACAGGTACGATCCTTTAGAGCTGCCGCATTTTCCACGGTAGTCATTTCGGGGTTATTGGTTTTATTACAGCCTGTAGCAAGAAGGCATACCAGGAAAGAAAAGAAAATGATCTGTTTCATAATGATGATTTTTTAAAAATGAAAATGCCGGGAGGGGTAACAGGATGGTTAAGTTAAAATATTTTTTTTAAAATTGCAAAATAATGGAGATTATGATGTTTGGGTGACATAGAAATAGATCAGTTTAAAAAGCTGTCAGTCTTCTGTGTTCGTCGACGACAGGTTAATTTGATATGCCCTGGTTTCGACGAGCTCAACCTGACAGTACAATTGTTAATGGGGGCAACTAATGCACTATAAGGGACTGGGAGAACATTGGCACGTTATTTCGCTATACAATATTATTCTTCATTAAAATGTAAAACTATGTGGCAGCCGATCCGGGATTGCGGAAAACAGATCACTATTCATTCCCTGGTAAGGGAAAGAAGGGATAATGGTTACAGGGTTTACGAAATCATAGAAGTGGAATTTGACCAATACCACCTGCAACTGCTCAGCGAAGACGATAAACCCACAGAAGTTCTGCGGCAGATCCTGAACGGTGAACAACTACTTGAATACCGGTTCCAGGTTGATCTTAAAAGCTGATAGTTTATCCCCATCTTTTCTGCTGAATATATCTGGCATAATGTTAGTATTTGTGTTCCAGGTAAATAAATATCAATGCAAACAAAGTCAAATCACGGATCAGCAATATCTAATATAGATTCATTAGCAAAATTAATGGATTCGCAATTTACAATTCCGGGCACTAATATCAGGTTTGGTCTGGATGCAATAATTGGACTGGTACCGGGAGCGGGTGATTTTGCTACTTTTCTGATTTCCGGTTATATGGTTATAGTTTTGGCAAAAAACGGGGCCAGCGGATTTGTACTTGCAAGAATGACATTAAATATTTTGATAGATGCACTAATTGGATCCATACCCATTTTAGGTGATGTATTTGATGTTGCTTTTAAAGCCAATCAACGCAATGTTAAGCTTATGCATGAACATTATATTGAAGGTCGTCATAGAGGTGGTGCCTGGAAAATAATACTTCCGGTAATGCTTTTACTTTTATTGGTTATCGCTGCTTTGGCCTGGTTAAGTTATAAAATATTTGTCTGGTTATTTTAGAGTTTCGGTTGGTGTCTTCACCAACCGAAATTTATCAATTACTAACTGCTGGCCTATTCCGACTCTAAATTAAAAGGCTCATTCACTTTAGTACAACTACTATTTTCACAGATATCATTTAATATGGAAATTAATTTTTCAGATTTTGGAGGAGGGAACATAGACCTTAGAAATTTTCGTTTACCATTATAATAAATAATAATTGTCGTTATTGATCCGTCACAACAGTCTGCTTTATCAAAACTGAGGGCATCAATATTAATGTTTTGAATTTCAGCGATCAACTTATTGAATGTGCTATCTGTAACTGATCCCACAAAATATCCCATTTTACCTGAATCATCAGAAACAGTTGTGCCATTAATTTTATATATTTTTTCCGCAAAAAGTCTCACTCCTTTATCTTTAGTAACCTCTACATGATAAACCGGGCAGGCTCCATCACAAGAAGTGGTATGAAAATATAGTTTTTCAAAGTTTACCGTTTTAGCAGTTTCTTTTATGCGTTTTTCAGATTGGTTGCAACTTAAAAGCGACCAAAAGATAGTCATAATGAAGAACGATTTTATCATAACATGAGCAGTTTAAGGATTTGCATAAAACCCAATATAGGCATGCCGCTTTACTCGTCAAAGTGTGAACCTTGTTCAATTTGGTGAGCAAATCTATTTTTTTTCAGAAGCCCATTTATAAACTGGCGAAAGGATTTACTAAGTCCGTCAAGCATATAATAAGCGTCTTTGCCTTGTCCTTGCTTTCCTTGCTTTTGAGCAGGAATGTCAATATTAGAATAAAGTCTATTGCACCCTAAGCAAATTGTAATTTGTCCAAGAGGCTTGCCTTTTAAAAAATACACAAATCCGCAGTGTGGGTCAAAACAAGCAGCAGTTCCGTTGCCATAAGATTTTTTGTCAACAAGTTTTATATTCAATTTCTTTATTGTCGTTGTGTCAAGTTGAACTTGCTTTAATATTGTTTGAAGATATTTACCATTATAATCAACGATTAAAGAGCCTTTTTCGCCAATGTCTTCAAAGTCATAAAATACTACTTTGTCAAACTTAAGATTTAGAAATGGGTTCTTTGTCTGACCCTTTGTGGTAAGAGAAATTGTCAACAGTAAAAGAAAAGATATGATACGCATGGTATGTCAATTGCGGTTGCCAATAACTCATAAATATACGCAACTCCCGGTACAGATTTCTTTTTCAAATACCATCTTTGATACATCGTTGGTCAAAGCCCGGAAGACAATAATGCAAGTACATACTTTGGCAAAAGCGGTTCATCAATAATGTTTAATTCGCAAATCCCACCATCTTATGCAATACATGCGGATCATACTGCTGCCCTTCTTTTATAACCATAGCCACTTTGCGTATGTTACGGATCTCCGTCAAAGGGTTTGCATCTAATATCAACAGGTCGGCCTGCTTGCCGGCTTTAATGGAGCCCGTGTTTTTATCCATATTCATTGCCCGTGCAGCAGTGATCGTAGCAGTTTGTATGGCCTGCATGGGTGTCAAACCTGCCTGTACATAAAGTTCAAGTTCACGGGCCAGGCTGTAACCCGGGAAACCCATATCGGTGCCGGCCACCAGGGTTATCCCGTTATCATGTAATATTTTTACGAGAGTCAGCATACTTTCAAACCTTGGCTTATTGGCTTTTGCTGCTTCGGCAGGCATACCCATAGTTGTAAATAATTGCTGTAGTGGTAACGGCAGGTTAAAGTAATTGGGTTCCATAATGCGTATGTCTTCATTCACCGGCCTGAAGATCATTTCATATACACCCACAGTTGCATCTACTACTGTATGATGCGTTTTCAGAAATTCAAGGGCTGCCACACTCATAGAATCATTGATGTCTAACGATTTGTCCTTATTCTTTTTCATCATGGTATATACATACTGCATGTGGTTGATCATATCCATACCTGAATCGATACCTGCCTGCGTACTCATATTCTGTGGTATATGGCCGGTAACGGTGATCCCGAGGCGATGTGCTTCGTCGCAAATGGCTTTTACAATGGCTGGTTTAACAGAGCTGTATATTTTTATCTGGGCAAAGCCGTTGTCTTTATACATGTTCACCACTTTTACTGCTTCCTCTTTTGTAGTGGCCCGAACAATACCCAACCCCATGGCGCCCGGACCATCAACGATACCCGCTTTAATGATCAGCGGCCCTACGCCTTTATGCGAATCAATGGCCGATTTGATGGCATTTATATAATCGTATTCATTACCGCAATCCCTTACAGTAGTAACTCCTGCAGCCAGGTAAGCAGGCCCCCACTCTGCCTGTTGAAAATGTGCATGCATATCCCAAAGTCCGGGTAAAATGGTTTTCCCTTCGGCATGAATGATTGTTGCCTGTGGAGGGATACTGGTGTTAGAAGAACTTCCCAGCTTTGTTATGATGCCGTTCTGAATGATGATCACTGCATTTTCAATATTTTTATTCCCTTCCACATCAATCACAGTACCGCCCACGATAGCCAGTATTTTATTTTTTGCCAGATCCATCTTCATGGAACTGCTGAATAATTTCATGCCATAAGTGGCCGCTTTACTGATGAGTTGCGGAAGCAGTGATTCATATACTTCACTCATCATTTCCAGTTTATCACCTTCTGCATCATTGGTGATGAGGCATATAAGATTTCCTTTAGTATCTGTCCATGCAATTTCATTACCCCAGATCAAACCGCTGATAATATACCTGTTAAGCACGAGGTTGCTGTTATTAAAGACCAGGTCTTCCGTTCCGTCTTTTTTTATGATTACTTCACCTTTTGGCAGCATGGTAATTCTTCCAGGCTCACCGTGATTTTTCCAGTACTTCAACAGGATCATTTGCACGGTGCCCGGCGAATAACCGGCTACCGGAAATGAAATGGGCTTCATAGTTTCGTTGTGCACAATACTATCAACCCAAATGGTTGCTTTTTTATTCTTGATCCCGATGCTGTCGTTGATGGCAGAAAACCGGAAAGTATTTCCTTTTATAAACAGGCTGATCGGTTCATAACTGCTTGTGGTAACCAGTTTAGCTTTCAATGGTACGGGCGAGCCACGATCGGTGAATTTAAAGTTGACATCATAAGTAAGTTCATTTCCGTTCTTACTTAGAGTATAGGTTTCTTTGCCAATATTTTGCGCAAATTTGTGCAGGAAAAAACTCCCGCTGTCAATAATATTTTGTGCAAAGCAGTTATTGATGAAGATGATAAAGACGGTAAGCAGGACATATTTTTTCATGTTAGTCGTTTGATCTGTAACAAAACGTTGTTACCTGTTGTAAAACAAATTAACACAATATGTTGAGACAGCAAAACGGGTCATGCATGCCATCGCCTGGTTTTCAGCAAACTATGTAGAACATGATCATGGTTCCGGCTGGTCGGAGACCACGCCGGGGCGAAAGGTTTATCGTGTGGAATCAACTTTAAGATAATAGCCTGGGATTTTTAACTTCTGAGATTCTATGTCCCATATAATACTCGACACTTTCCATCCTTGCAAAGTTTTTACCAATTGAAAACTATTAACTCCCCGTTGCGCTACTGAATCCATAGTATTTATGTATGTATTATAAGAACTAATCCTTTGTGCAATCCTGCCAAATTGATCAGTAGTTCCGTTAATTTCTTCTTCGTAAAATGAACTAACCTTGTTTGAGTCAATAAATTTTTTATAAAAATCAACGAATTGGTCGATTGTTAATACTTGTAATGTATCATCTCCAAAGTTTACTAACTGAGCTTGCGGGATAAAAGATTTTTTTATATCAGTAAAAGTAAACTGTTGGCGATGTTTAAAGCAAATAGCACGGTATGCATCATCAACTGCTTTTTTTATAGCGTCTGCTTCGTTCGCATGGGGAAGAACATCAGTGTTGTTTTTTGTATCTGAAGTATTGCATGAAATAAATGAAAGACAACTGATCATTAAAACAAAATAAAAGAATTTCATAAATAAAAGTTATTGGTTAAAATCAATTTATTGAGTTGAATGTATTGCTTGCTGTCAACTCATAAATATACACAACTCCTGGTACAGATTTGTTTTCAAATACATATCTGATACGTCGTTGGTCGAAGCCCAGACGGCAGTGTAGCTACCTACGACGAAAAAGGCCACACAATGCTACCAGTGGGCAAGAACCAATGGTGAATGTTGAGTTATGTTGAGGATTAAGCTGCCAAACCTTAATTGCGTAAATGTAATGTTGTGTGTTCGCTTTATTATTTCCTTAGTTCATAACCTCTTGGAAAAACGTAAGGTAATTGAGACAATGGGGCTTTAATAACCTTGTATTTACTAGAACTCGAATGAATAAACTCTGTATCGTTAATAAATACACCAACATGAACTCCATCTTTTCCAACTACTACAACACCTGCAGATGGCTTCCCCACTTTAACGCCATACAGTAAATATCCCATTGCATTTCCACCTACATTTTTATTTCCGTATATGACTTCATTTACTACATGATTGCATTGATATTCTAACCTTGATTTGTCAATTAAAGCCGATGCTCTTTGTGAAGAAAATGCCATAGATTATTTTTTTATAATGTAAATTAATTTTTTATCTTAAATAATGCAATAGCTGGTGATATTTTTTAATAAAAAAATAATTCTGAATTATCTACCAACCTTCTGCCTCGGTTGGTGTTCCAGGCTATACGTAAGCCAGCTTTTAACTCCGTGAGCGCCGTGGCGTGGTCTATGACCAGCCATGCAAATAGGAATATGCTAATGGTTCCGGCTGGTCGGAGACCACGCCAGGGCGTTCAGTTTGATGCACATGGTTCGAATCCGGTCGGGACCTCAACCCTATATCGGAAAATCAAAATCAAACACAAACCGCTCTGCTTTTGGCAAAGGCTTGCGTGGCAGCATATCATTACGCATGGCTGTGTTGTACACAAATGCGGCAATGATTACTGCGGCCTGCTGCAGGTCGGCAATGCTCAGGTGATCGTAGGTATCCATATTGCTGTGGTGGGTACGGGTCTCGTACTCCAGTGGGTCCTGTATGAACTGGAAGGCGGGTATGCCCACCGCATCAAAACTGATATGATCGGTACTGCCGGTATTGCTGAGGGTAACGCCGCCGGTGGCACCCATATCGGCAAATGGTGAAAGCCAGCTTTTAAAAATATCACGTACGGCTGTATTCTCCTGTGCAAAAATTCCTCTTATTTTTCCGCTGCCATTATCTAAATTAAAATAGGCTGATATGGTTTGCTGTTCGGGCAATAACTGCATGTTGATGGGATCGCCAAAATGTTTTTTTACATAACCAAAGCTGCCATAGAGGCCCTGCTCTTCCCCACCCCATAAGGCAATGCGTATGGTACGGCGTGGCTGTATGTTGAGCGCCTTTAAAATGCGCATGGCTTCAAGCGTTGCAATGCATCCTGCCGCATTATCGGTAGCGCCCGTGCCGCCTGCCCAGCTATCGAGGTGTCCGCCCAGCATAACTACCTGGCTTTTAAGTGTGGGATCAGTGCCGGGTATTTCGGCTACCACGTTATAGCCGGTAAGATCATTATCATAAAAACTATTCTGCACATTTATTTCCATTTCTACTTTCTTATTATCCTTGATAAGCCTCATCAGTTTTAAATAATCTTCCCTGCCTATCTTTAATTCGGGTAAAGTGGCTTCATAGCCTTTTGCATAACCGGTGCCACCATCAACAAATACGGTACCGTCCCTGTTGTTTCGGCCACTGATCACCAAAGCAGTTGCACCCATTTTTTCGAGGTATAACCTGGTGTAGTAATCTTTTTTTACAAAAGGTAAAAAGCTTTCCATCATTTTGCGGTCAACCATATATTTTGGGCCAATATTTTCAAGACTGGTATCACCATATCTTGTTGCATAGGCTTTAAAGGCATCAGGTATGCCTAAGCTGCCGGGCTTTATCATCACGATCTTTCCTTTTAAAGAAGCTCCTGCTTTATCAATGGAAGCTGAATCAAGGTAGTCCAGCATGACCAGTTCCGTCTTAACAGCTTTTCTGGTACTCTTGCACCAGGGTACAGGATAGGCAGTGATATCCTGGTAGTAAGGCATTTTCATGGCCAGTGTACCGCTCTCATTTTGCCATCCTCTTCCAAACTGGCCCCAGGCTTCACGGCCGGCATTTTGTAATCCCCATTCTTTACATATTTGCGTAACCCAGTCCAGAGCACGATTGTAGCCCGGTGAGTTGGTGAGGCGTGGACCGCAAACATCCGTGAGATTATGGGCGATCATAGCCACCTGCGAATTGGTATTGGCTTCGGTTCTTATTTTTTGCATCATGGCCATATCCACAGTTTCCTGTGCGGCTGCAAGGTTTATGACAAAGAAAAAAAGAATGAGGGAGGAAAGTTGTTTGTTCATGTGCTAAAAGTTTTGGATTAACAAAATAAGCTAATGTGGCGGGAATAACAAACGTACAGCCTAATAAGGAACGTGTAAATGAGTATTGAACATTGAATATTGATTATTGAGCATTTTTTCGGTTTTAAATATCTGAATGAATATTCAATATTCAACGCTCAATTTTCTATGTTCAAGTGGAGGAGACTTTAAAATTAAGGAGATTGTTCTTCATTGCTGGTCGGAGACCAGCCACTGCGTTAAATTTATTTGTTTGCTACATGGAAAAATAATGGCAGTTCTGTGCTTCTGTGCCTCTGTGGCAGTCTTATTTGCCGCAGGCAAATTAATTCGCTGCGGGAATTTTGGTTTGCCACAGAGGCATAGAAGCACGGAAAAAACACCGGAGACTTATTCTTTTCATGGCTGGTCGGAGACCACGCCACGGCTTTACTTCAGCCGCTCAGCAATATCGAGCTTGAATTTTCTTGCAAAATCTTTTGCTACATCATATCCTGCATCAGCGTGGCGTATTATGCCCATTCCCGGATCATTACGCAATACACGGCTAAGCCTTGCTGCTGCTTCAGGCGTTCCATCAGCAACGATAACCATACCTGCATGAATACTATATCCCATACCTACACCACCGCCATGATGCAAAGAAACCCAGCTTGCGCCGCCTGCCGTATTTACCAATGCATTTAATACAGGCCAGTCGGCAACAGCATCACTTCCATCGAGCATGGCTTCGGTCTCACGGTTAGGACTGGCCACTGAACCGGTATCCAAATGATCGCGGCCAATCACGATTGGTGCTTTTACTTTTCCTGTGCGTACCAGTTCATTAAAAGCCAGGCCGGCTTTTTCCCTGTCGCCCTGTCCTATCCAGCAAATCCTGGCAGGCAGTCCCTGGAATGCAATTTTTTCCTGCGCCAGTTTGAACCAGCGCATCAGGCTTTTATTATCGGCAAATAGTTCCATCATCACCTGGTCTGTTACGGCAATATCCTCCGGATCGCCGCTGAGTGCTGCCCAGCGGAACGGACCCTTGCCTTCACAGAAAAGAGGACGTACGTATGCGGGGACAAAGCCGGGGAAGAGACCCCCTCCGCCCCCTAAAGGAGGAACTTTAGAGCCTTCTGGTTTAGTGGCGTTTATTTTTTCATGCTGCTCCACTGCTCTGGCCCTTATGTTGTTACCATAATCAAAAGTGATTGAGCCTTTATCTCTTAATTGAATCATCAGTTGCACATGCAGGTACATGCTTTCGTAACTGCGTGCAATATATTCTTCAGGATTTCCTTCACGAAGTATGTTTGCATGTTCATTGCTCATATCATGTGGTACATAACCAACCAATGGATCATGCGCCGATGTTTGATCGGTTAATGTATCAGGAATAATATTTCTTTCAAGCAATCTTTGTAAAAGGTTAACCGCATTACACAATACCCCAATACTTTTGGCTACCCCTTGTTGCTTGTAGCTTAGTGCTTTGTCAATGGCTTCATCAATGTCTGTAAATTTCTCGTCGAGGTATTTTGTTTCAATGCGTTTGTCAATGCGCCATTCTTCCACTTCAGCAATTAAAGCAACACCTTCATTCATGGTTATAGCTAAAGGTTGAGCACCACCCATGCCACCAAGCCCGGCGGTTACATTGAGTGTATGTTTTAAAGAAGCCCCCCCAGGAGTTTGATTATTTGTAGATCCTTCTTGTAATTGAGGTATTTCCTGCTTCCCCCCTTGGGGGGCGGGGGGGCTAAAATGTGTGTTTGCAACTGCTGCATAAGTTTCATAAGTGCCCTGTACAATACCCTGGCTACCAATGTATATCCAGCTACCGGCGGTCATCTGTCCGTACATCATCAAGCCCTTTTTTTCCAGCTCGTCAAAGTGTTTCCAGTTGGCCCAGTTGGGAACGAGCTGGCTATTGCTGATCAATACCCTGGGTGCATCCTTATGTGTTTGCAGTATGCCTACGGGTTTGCCGCTTTGGATCAACAGTGATTCATCATTCTCCAAAACCTTTAAAGCTTTGATGATATTATCAAGAGCCTCAAAATTCCTGGCTGCTTTTCCCCTGCCGCCATAAACGATCAGGTCATCGGGGCGTTCTGCCACTTCGGGATCAAGGTTGTTTAAAAGCATACGCAAGGCGGCTTCCTGGATCCATCCTTTGCAGGTAATTTGGTTGCCGGTTGGGGTTTTGTATTTTATGGGGTCGTATTTTCTTGTTGTAACTGTTGACATAAATGTTATATTTTTTTTACCGCGGAGACGCAAAGGCGCGGAGAAATCCTCAGCGCCTCCCCGTCTCTGCGGTTATATTTCTTTTTTAATAAAGTCCACTGCTTTCATCATATCATCATGCAAAATCCTGTCCGCTTCATTAAAACTTACTTCTTTGCGGAAGGCAGTTACAATTTCTTCAAGCTGTGGCGATGTTTTTAATGGCCTGCGAAATTCCAATGCCTGTACAGCCGTTAATAATTCGATGGCCAATACTTTTTCTACATTGTCCACTACCCTTTTACATTTGGTGGCTGCATTGGCGCCCATGCTCACATGGTCTTCCTGGTTATTGCTGCTGGGTATGGTATCAACAGATGCTGGTGTACAAAGCTGTTTGTTCTCACTCACTATTCCTGCGGCCGTGTATTGTGGTATCATCAGCCCGGAATTTAACCCGGGATTTTTTACCAGGAATAGCGGCAACCCTCTTTGTCCGCTGATGAGCTGGTAGGTCCTTCTTTCAGAAATGCTGCCCAGTTCACTTATTACAATGGCTAAAAAATCCAGATTGACTGCCAGGGGTTGACCATGAAAATTTCCGCCGCTTAAGATCAGGTCTTCATCAGGAAAAATATTGGGGTTATCTGTCACCGAATTTATTTCTCTAATGAAAACGCTGAGAATATGATCAAAACTGTCTTTGGTAGCGCCATGCACCTGTGGTATGCAGCGGAAAGAATACGGATCCTGTACCTGTGATTTTTTTGTTGCAGTAATTTCGCTTCCGCTTAATAAGCGGCGCATGGTTGCGGCGGTCTCTACCTGCCCGCTATGTGAACGTATGGCATGAATACTTTCATGCAGCGGTTCCGGGGTACAATCAAAGGCATCAAAACTGATGGCAGCAATGATATTGGCCCATTTCATCAAGCGGTCAGCCTGAACGAGATTGTATAAACCATAAGCCGTCATGAATTGCGTACCGTTTATCAAAGCAAGCCCTTCCTTGCTTTTTAATTCAATGGGTTTCCAGTCGAATTTTTTTAGTGCATCGGCAGCAGGCATTTTTTTTCCTTGATGATATACTTCTCCCAAACCCAGTAATGGTAAACTTAAATGGCTTAACGGCGCAAGATCGCCCGAAGCACCCAAAGAACCCTGTGTGTAAATAACAGGCAGTACATCATTATTATACATATCCATGAGTCTTTCAACGGTATCTGTGTGCACACCGGTGTGGCCATAGCTGAGTGATTTAATTTTAAAAGCGATCATCAGTTTCACAATATCTTTTGGTACTTCCTCTCCCATACCACAGGCATGAGATTTAATGAGGTTGCGCTGCAGTTCCTGCAATTGTGCCTTATCAATTTGTACGTTTTGTAAAAAGCCAAAGCCGGTGTTGATACCATAAAAAAGGCCATCTGAATTACCGATCTTTTCATCCAGGTATTTGCGGCATTTGGTAATGCGTTCGTGTGCGTCGAAAGTTATGGAAACCAGTTGATCGTGAGCCAGTAAATTCCTGATCTGCTGAAAATCGGTGGGATTTTTATCCAGGGGTAAATAGTTATAACTCATCTAAAATGTTCTATTAGTTTGGGCAATCGTTAAAAAAATATACTTGTACTACGAAGCTTAAAAGATACGCAGTTTACATGCAACTTATAAATTTCGCAAATAATGCTGAAAAAATTTACTATCCAATAGCGAAGTAGTAACTTGGTCAAAAGTAATACAAAAACCTCTTTTAAATATGGTATTATTAGCCCTTGCCATCGCCCCCGGAATTGCTATCTGCCTTTTTATTTATCTTAAAGACAAATACAACAGGGAACCTTTAGGCTTATTGATATTAAGTTTTTTTATGGGCATGCTGACCATTATTCCGGCAGTGGTCATACAGGTATTGTTAACCAAACCCGTAGAGCGGTTAATGGGAGAAGGGATCCTGTATACCGCCGTATTTGCTTATTTGATCGTGGCATTGAGTGAAGAGTACAGTAAGTTTTTAGCACTGCGTTATATTCCATACAAGCGTAAAGCTTTTGATGACCCGTTTGACGGAATTATTTATGCGGTGATGGTGGGTATGGGTTTTGCCACGCTGGAGAATATTGGGTATGTGATGCAGCACGGCATAGGTACGGGTTTATTGCGGATGTTCTTATCTGTACCAGCACATGGCACTTTTGCTGTGCTTATGGGCTATCATGTGGGGCTTGCAAAATTTGATCCGGCCAACAGGAAGAAACATATGCGGCAAGCCATTTTCTGGCCGGTGCTTTTTCACGGCACATTCGATTTCCTTTTATTCCTCCCTAAAGAAAATGAATTGACCAGTTTGCTATTCTTTGGAGGAGCTGTGATCTCATTTATTGTTGCTGTAAGACTTTCTTTAAAACTGATCCGCAGGAAACAGGAAATATCAAAAGCCCATTTTGTAAATATTGATACGATGAGCAAGGGAGGGCATGATGTTCTTTAAAAATCCTAACCACAGATGGCCACGGATCTGTGGCCATCTGTAAAAAAATCTGAGGTTATCTGAGGTTAATTTCTAAATTCAACAAAATGAATAAAATTATTTTTAAAATACCGGCAATACTTTTCATTTGTCTTTTTTATCTGGCAACAACTGCACAAACCGTTAAACTGTTCAACTCCGGCAGTAAAGCATCCTTAAGGGGGTTAAGTGTTGTTAGCGATAAAATTATTTGGGTAAGCGGCACTGCAGGTTCGGTGGGCAGGTCGGTTGATGCTGGTGATACCTGGACATGGACGACGGTAAAGGGTTTTGAAAAAGCCGATTTCAGGGATATAGAAGCATTTGATTCAAGTACAGCCATCATCATGGGTATTGCAGACCCGGCTTATATTTTAAAGACAACCAATGGCGGACAAAGCTGGAAAGTTGTTTTTGAAGATACCACGAAGGGCATGTTTTTAGATGCGATGGAATTCTGGAATGAGCAAAACGGAATTGTTATTGGCGATCCTGTCGGCGATAAGATCTTTATAGCAAGAACTTTTGATGGCGGCGAAAACTGGTCGCAGACCCCTGCGGGGCGTGGCATTCCTGCAGCAAATATTCCTACAGCCGATAAAGGCGAAGCATTTTTTGCCAGCAGCGGAACCAATGTGCGTAAACTGAATAAGCAGGAAGCTGTTTTTGTAAGTGGCGGTTTGCGTGCCCATTTATTTATGCGGGATAAAAAAATTGATCTGCCGATACTGCAGGGAAAAACAAGTACGGGATCCAATTCTATTGCTGTAAAGAATACAAAATGTATGATCATTGTTGGGGGAGATTTTACGGCTAAAGATGATACTGTAAAAAATTGTGTGATCACATTGGATGGAGGCGAAACTTTTACAGAACCCGTTGGTGGCCCACATGGTTACCGCAGCTGTGTTGAATACCTTAATAAAAAAACCTGGATTAGCTGCGGACTGAATGGTGTTGATTACAGTACCGATGAAGGGCAAACCTGGTCATGGATAAACAAAGACAGTTTTCATGCTGTACGAAAGGCAAAGAAAGGGAAGGCCGTTTATTTTTCGGGTGGTGGAGGGAGGATCGGGAAACTGATGTTGGAGTGATACTGGATACTAGATACTGGATGAAACATCTCAATAGTTGGTAACAGCTTCTAATTTACAAAGTAAGGATGACCAGAATATTCTTATCCAGCATCCAGTATCAAGAATCTCCAGCATCCAGTATCTTTTCTCCTCCTAATTTAATAATTTAATTACTTTCTTCGCATTATTGGCTTTCAACCTCACTTCAATAAAATACAATCCCCTGGCCAGGCTGCTGAAATCAAGATCAAAAA
>JBDSXS010000086.1:0-17543 GCA_039926045.1 Ferruginibacter sp. | reverse complement strand
AGGGGCCGGGGGTGAGGTTTATTCCCTGGCGGGGAGATTTTACAAGGGGCATCTTCATCAGTTCACAAATAAAATGCAGTTTGGAACTGAAAGAGATATCTGCGTTGTATAAAAAGTATTATGCTGCACATCCTTTTATTGTACTGAGTGATGAACCGGTATTTTTAAAACAGGTGGTTAACACCAACAAATGTTTTATTCAATTGGAAAAAATCGGAACTAACCTCGTTGTACATTCCATAATTGACAACCTGGCAAAAGGTGCCAGCGGGCAGGCAGTTCAGAATATGAATTTGATGTTTGGACTGGAAGAAACAACCGGTTTAAAACTGAAGGCAAATTATTTTTAACCCCAAAATCCCCTAAAGGGGAGTTTGGAGCTTTTAGTATGCAAGAGTTTTTAGCAAGATTAAAAGTTAAGGCTTGATTGAAATTAATTATTCACTAATAAACTAAGTTCCCCTTTAGGGGACAGGTGTATGAAATTATTTGACGTATATCCTCTTAATGATATCTGCATAGAAAAAGCAGCGGGTTCCTATGTTTGGGATGACAAAGGCGAAAAATACCTGGACCTCTATGGCGGGCATGCGGTTATTTCCATCGGGCATACGCATCCACACTATGTGAAACGGATAGAAGATCAGTTACATAAACTGGGTTTCTATTCCAACTCAATAAAAATTCCCTTGCAGGTTGAGCTGGCTGATAAATTGGGTAAGATCTCGGGTAAAGAGGATTACCAGCTTTTTTTATGCAATTCAGGTGCAGAGGCAAATGAGAATGCTTTAAAGCTGGCATCGTTTTATAATGGCAGAAAAAAAATAATCACTTTTAAAAAAGCATTTCACGGCCGAACATCTTTAGCTGTGGCTGTTACAGATAATCCAAATATTGTTGCGCCGGTCAATGAAACGGAGAATGTTATTTTTCTTCCCTTTAATGATGAGGCCGCTTTGGAAGAAGCATTCAGGCAGCATGGTATCTCATCTGTTATCATTGAAGGCATACAGGGTGTTGGGGGTATTAATATAGCAAGCAATGCTTTCCTGCAAAAAATACGAAGCCTTTGTGATGAGTATGATGCCGTATTTATTGCTGATGCCGTGCAATGTGGCTATGGCAGGTCAGGTAAATTTTACTCGCATGATTTTGCAGGAGTGAATGCAGATATTTACAGCATGGCAAAGGGGATGGGCAATGGATTTCCGATCGGTGCTATTTCCATCGCTCCAAAAATTCGGCCCAAACATTTTATGCTGGGTACAACCTTTGGGGGCAACCACCTCGCATGTGCTGCAGCTTTAGCCGTATTGGAGGTTATTGAAAAAGAAGATCTCATCAATAATGCAAAAAATGTTGGTGATTATTTGATCGAAGAACTTAAAAAACTGCCAAATATAAAGGAAGTAAGAGGAAAGGGCTTAATGATCGGTATTGATCTGCCCGAAGAATTGAATATGGTTAAAAAGAACCTCTTATTTAAACACAAAATATTTACCGGGGAAGCAAAAGCAAATGTGATCAGGCTTTTACCGGCATTAAATATTACCAAAACTGAAGCTGATATTTTTTTACAGGCAATTAAAACCGAATTAAACCCCTAAATCCCCTAAAGGGGACTTTGAGAGTCTTAATATTAATGGCGTATAACTTAAATAAATGAATACTTCACAATATAAAAATCTGCTTAAAAGCTCCCCTTCAGGGGCGGGGGGGCACAATTTTATTTCAGTAAATGATGTGGATGATATTAATGCATTGGTTGAACAGGCATTAAAATATAAAGCAGATCCTTTTGCAGACAAGGGCCGGGGAGCAGGCAAAAGGATCGGATTATTATTTTTAAATCCCTCTTTGCGCACCAGGTTGAGTACACAGGTTGCTGCTGCAAACCTTGGGATGGAAGCCATTGTGTTTAATGTAGATAAAGAAGGCTGGGCATTGGAATTTGCTGAAGGTGCTGTTATGAACGGAACAACAGTTGAGCATATTAAAGATGCTGCACCGGTTTTAGGACAATACTTTGATATTTTGTGTGTTCGCACATTCCCTAGTTTACAAAACAGGGAAGAAGATTATGCAGAAACGGTCATCAGCCAATTTATTAAATATGCAGGTGTACCGATCGTAAGTTTAGAGAGTGCTACTTTACATCCGTTGCAATCTCTTACAGATATAATTACTATTCAGGAAAACAGACTCTTGGTTCCTCCGCCAGCTGGGGGAGGCGGAGGGGGTAAGCCCAAAGTTGTTTTAACATGGGCTCCTCATGTAAAAGCATTGCCCCAGTGCGTGGCAAATTCTTTTGCACAATGGGTAGGCGCCTGGGGCGAAGCTGAATTTGTAATTACACATCCTCCAGGTTATGAACTTGATGAAGCATTTACAATAAATGCTACCATAATTACTAACCAGGATGAAGCATTAAAAAATGCGGATTATGTTTATGTAAAGAACTGGAGCAGTTATCATGATTATGGAAAAATAATTTCCAATAATGCTGACTGGATGCTTACCAATAAAAAACTGGCAGTAACAAACAATGCCAAAGTAATGCATTGTTTGCCCGTTCGGCGAAATGTGGAGTTGAGTGATGAGATACTGGACAGTAAAAATAGTTTGGTAACACAGCAGGCCGGTAACAGGGTTTGGGCCGCACAGGCTGTATTGGCGAGTATATTACCCTCATCCCCTAAAGGGGAGTTATAATAAGTGACTGATTAATCTCAAAAGGATTTGTTATGAAAGATAAATATTCAGGAGAAAATGATAGATTAAACATGCATTATGGAGCAAGCCCAAAGCTATTTGATTTGGCTGAAGAATTAAGAGCAAGAATGACACCTGTTGAAGAGATACTTTGGAATGTGATAAAAATAAATGAATGGCATTTAAAATTCAGGAGACAGCATCCTATTGCAAACTATATAGCAGATTTTTATTGCCATCATGTAAAATTAGTGATTGAGTTAGATGGTGGTTATCACGAGAATAAAGAAGTGAAAATTTATGATGAGGGTAGAGAAAATGACATCAAAGAATTTGGAATAACAGTTTTAAGATTTAAGAATGAAGAAGTATTCAATAACATAGAAAGCGTAATTGAAAAAATTGGTTCAGTTATTTATGAACTAAAACTTGTTAAAGAAAAAGTATACTCGTTAAATAACTCCCCTTTAGGGGATGGGGGCAAATTATTCGTTATAAAGATCGGGGGTAATATTGTTGACGATGTAGCAGCATTGGAATCGTTCCTTAAAAAATTTACAGCTATTGAGGCAAAAAAAATATTAATACATGGAGGTGGTAAAATTGCCACTTCAATAGGTAAGCAATTGGGCATTGAAGCCAATTATATAAACGGAAGGCGAATAACTGATGAAGCTACGATTGACCTGGTAACGATGGTGTATGGCGGATTGATCAATAAAAAGCTGGTTGCTGCATTGCAGTCGATGAATTGTAATGCTATTGGTTTAACGGGTGCTGATGCAAATATTATTCCGGCAACAAAAAGGCCCGTTGATGAAATTGATTATGGTTTTGTTGGCGATATTGCCAGTTCAGCGTTAGCAGTTCACAGTTTGCAATTGTTCCTGGATAATAAATTAGTTCCTGTTGTAGCGCCCTTAACACATGATGAACATGGTCAGCTGTTAAATACCAATGCAGATACCATAGCATCAGCATTAGCGGTTGCCTTATCAAAGCAATATGATATAAGATTGATTTATTGTTTTGAAAAGAAAGGAGTGTTGGAAAATATGGAAGATGAAACATCGGTCATCACACTGATCGATAAAGCTAAATATCAACAGTTATTGCACGATAAAAAACTGGCAGATGGCATACTGCCTAAAATTGAAAATGCCTTTGCGGCAATTAACAGTGGTGTACAGGAAGTATTGATTGGCCATGCAGATGACCTGTTGCAAAATATAACTGCTGATACAAGTGGAACACTGATCAAATTATGACCGAAAATAAACCATACCGGGATGCAGTTGAGCTTTTAAAAGAATTGATAGCTGCACCTTCTTTTAGTAAGGAAGAAGAAAACACTGCGGCGATCATTGAAACATTCTTTCAAAATAAAAATATTCTCTGTCAAAGGCACTTGAATAATATCTGGTGCGTTAATAAATATTTTGATGTAACCAAACCAACCTTGTTACTCAACTCCCATCACGATACGGTAAAGCCAGATCCACAGTACAGTAAAGACCCGTTTTTACCGATCATAGAAGACGGTAAACTATATGGACTGGGTAGTAATGATGCCGGCGGTTGCCTTGTGAGTTTGATGGCTGCATTTTGTAATTTTTATGACAAGGATAATTTAAAATATAATCTTGTTCTTGCTGCAACTGCAGAAGAAGAGATCAGCGGGCAGCATGGAATTGAAAGTATCTTGGGTTTACTGCCAAAGATAGATGTTGCCATTGTTGGAGAACCTACACAAACGAATTTAGCCATAGCTGAAAAAGGCTTGCTGGTACTGGATTGTACAGCAACAGGCAAAGCTGGTCATGCGGCCAGGGAAGAAGGAGAGAATGCTGTTTATAAAGCCCTGCAGGATATCAGTTGGTTCCAGACTTACGGGTTCCCAAAAATATCTGAAACCTTGGGGGCAATAAAAATGTCGGTCACATCGGTCAATACCGAGAACAAAGCACACAATGTGGTGCCTGCTCTTTGTAGTTTTATTGTTGACATAAGGGTAACTGATGTTTACAGTCATGAGGAGATATTGGAAACGGTGAGGCAACACGTTAAGTCTGATTTAAAACCCAGGAGCTTGCGTTTGCGGTCTTCAAAAATTGACAAGGATCATCCGCTTGTGCAGGCAGGAATTAAATTAGGAAAGCAAACTTATGGTTCTCCAACCACATCAGATGCGGCATTGATCCCTGCTCCTGTTTTAAAATGCGGGCCGGGAGATAGTGCGAGGAGTCATACAGCAGATGAGTTTATTTACCTGGAAGAAATAGAAAGAGGAATTAATACTTACATTAAGATTTTAGAACAAATTGTTTAAAATGGTTTCACCTTAAATGCAAAAAAATGGCAGATAGTAAAAGTGTAAACTCCCCTTTAGGGGATGGGGGTATGAAACTCTGGCAAAAAGATAAAGCTTCATTACATGAAGTAGAAAAATTTACTGTGGGGAACGATAAAGAACTTGATATCTATCTTGCCCCATTTGATGTAATGGGCTCTTTGGCACATATTGCAATGCTGGAGTCAGTAGGGTTATTGACAAAAGCAGAACAGGAATTATTAGAGCCTGCGTTGAAAGAAATATATAAACAGGTTCAAACTGATCATTTTAAACTGGATGATGGGGTAGAAGATATTCACTCACAAATTGAATTGATGTTGACACAAAAACTGGGTGATGCCGGCAAAAAAATTCATAGTGCCCGAAGCAGGAACGACCAGGTTCTGGTTGACCTGAAATTATTTTTAAGATCAGAGATCGAAAAAACAGTCATCAACAGTAAGGCCTTATTTGATCTTTTGATAACACAAAGTGAAAAGTATAAAGATGATTTGCTGCCCGGTTATACCCATCTTCAGTTAGCCATGCCCTCATCCTTTGGATTATGGTTTGGTGCTTATGCTGAAAGCCTGGTTGATGATCTTGTCACCCTGGAGGCAGCTTACCGCGTAGTAAATAAAAATCCTTTGGGCTCCGCTGCAGGCTATGGTTCTTCTTTTCCCATCAACCGGCAAATGACAACTGAGCTCTTAGGTTTTGATGAGCTGAATTATAATGTGGTGTATGCACAAATGGGCAGGGGTAAAACAGAGCGTATTGTAGCTTCGGCTTTGGCCAATATTGCAGCAACTATTTCTAAGTTAAGTATGGATGCCTGTTTATACCTAAATCAAAACTTTGCTTTTATTTCATTCCCTGATGAGTTAACAACGGGTAGCAGCATCATGCCGCATAAAAAAAATCCCGATGTATTTGAACTCATCCGTTCACATGCCAACCGCATCCAGGCTTTACCCAATGAGATCATGTTAATGACTGCCAACTTACCTTCCGGTTATCATCGCGACCTGCAGTTAATAAAAGAGCATATCATTCCCGCTTTTAAAAATTTAAATGATTGCCTGCAGATGGCCGGTCTGATGTTCAGCAATATTGAAATTAAAAAGGATCTACTCAAAGATGAAAAATACGCAACCCTGTTCAGCGTAGAGGAAGTTAATAAACTGGTATTGACCGGTATGCCGTTCCGGGATGCTTATAAAAAACTGGGTGCTGATATTGAAGCAGGAAACTTTACCCATTCAGTTTCACCTGATCATACTCATGCAGGTTCAATAGGTAATCTATGTAATATGAATATTCAGGGTATGATGACTGATATTATACAAAAATTCAATTTTAATAAAGTCAAAATTGCGTTACAACAATTATTAAGTTAGATTTGTCGCAATAACTTTCAAAAAATAATGGTCGATCAGTCTCAAAAAAAACGCATTGCTATTTTTGGTTCAACAGGTTCAATAGGTACCCAGGCGCTGGAAGTTATCCGTGCTAATCCCGGTTTATTTGAAGTTGAAATATTAACAGCCCAAACAAATGACGAACTGTTAATAACCCAGGCGCTGGAATTCAGGCCCAATGCGGTTGTCATAGGCGATGATACCAGGTATGAAAAATTAAAGGCAGCATTATCATCAACCGACATAAAAGTTTTTGCCGGTGAAGCAGCACTGGAGGAAGTGGCTGATTTTGACACATATGACATGATGTTGGCAGCGATCGTAGGGTTTGCAGGATTAAAACCCACTTTAAAAGCCGTGGAAAAGGGGAAAGCAGTAGGCCTGGCAAATAAAGAAACCCTGGTAGTGGCAGGTGATATTGTAATGCAAAAGGCCGTTGAAAAAAAGGTGCCGATCATACCTGTTGACAGCGAGCATTCTGCCATTTTTCAATGCCTTATTGGAGAATCAAGAAATCCCATCGAAAAAATTATTTTAACCGCAAGTGGCGGCCCTTTTTTGGGAAAGAAACCAAATTTTCTGGTCAATGTAAAAAGAGACCATGCCTTGCAGCATCCCAACTGGAGCATGGGCGCAAAAATATCCATCGATTCTGCAACCCTCATGAATAAAGGCCTGGAGATGATCGAAGCCAAATGGCTTTTTAACTTACGTCCCAACCAAATAGAAGTGGTCATACATCCGCAGAGTATTATACACAGTATGGTTCAGTTTGAAGATGGCAGCATTAAAGCACAAATGGGATTGCCCGATATGAAATTACCCATCCAATATGCCATGGCTTTCCCCGGCAGAGTTAAAAATGAATTTCCAAGATTAAATTTTCGAAAATACCCGGCATTGAATTTTGAGGAGCCGGATGTTAAGACTTTCAGAAATTTATCATTGGCCATGGAGGCCCTGAACAAGGCCGGTAATATGCCATGCATCTTAAATGCAGCCAACGAAATTGCCGTGTGGGCCTTTCTGCGCAACCGTATCGGTTTTTTGGATATGACGGCCATGGTAGAAAAAACCATGGAAAAGATTGCTTTTATTGAGAAACCAACTTTACAGGAATATTTTGAAAGCGATGGCGAAGCCCGTAATTTTGCAGCTTCGCTGATAAACCTGTAAAAGCTTTTTGAGTTTCGCTCGAACTGCGATTGGCGTTTATCCTGAGCGAAGCCGAAGGATACTTTTTCAGCAAATACTGAACTTTAAACACCCGACATTAAATGGATATAACCTTATTAACAATAAACTGGTCAAGCGTAGGATTAAAAGTAGCCCAGCTTTTATTGTCCCTTTCAATACTTGTAGTACTCCACGAATTTGGACATTATATAACTGCCAAATGGTTCAAGTGCAGGGTCGAAAAATTTTACCTGTTCTTTGATCCATGGTTCTCTATTTTTAAAAAGAAGATAGGCGATACAGTTTATGGAATTGGATGGCTGCCCCTGGGCGGTTATGTAAAAATATCGGGCATGGTAGATGAAAGCATGGACAAAGAAGCGCTAAAATTACCTCCCCAATCCTGGGAATTCAGAAGTAAGCCGGCCTGGCAACGTCTAATAATTATGTTGGGTGGTGTAACAGTAAATATTTTACTGGCATTTATTATTTATGCCGGCATATTAATGACCTGGGGCGAGAAAAAGATCCCTGCTTCTTCCCTGAAGTATGGCATTTCATTTAATGATTCGCTGTTTAATGACCTTGGGTTTAAGAACGGTGATAAGGTTTTGGCTGTTGATGGAAAACCGGTTGTGGAATACACTGATATTTTAAGAAAGATATTAGTAGTTAATAAAAATGTAACCATTGAAAGGAACGGCAAGGAAATGACGATGGATATGCCGGTTGACCTTATCGGTAAACTGGTTGAAAAAAAGAAACTGACCGACGGTCCCCTCATCAGTCCACGAATACCTGTTATTGTTTCAAATGTTGATGATACCAGCGTTGCTTATAAAGCCGGCTTAAGGGTGGGCGACCTGATCATGGGAATCGATTCTGTACAAACTCAATTCTATGATGAGTTTTCAGCCTTTATGAAAAAACAAAAAAAAGGTGATACCATAGATCTTACAGTTAAAAGAAATGATCAAACGCTAAACATTACAACAACACTTGTGAATGGTGGAATCATAGGATTTAATCCACCCAACAGTCATGAAGAATATGACAGCCTGGGTATTTATAAATATGAAGTTATAAAGTATGGCTTCTTTGCTGCTTTTCCTGCAGGTGTAAAAAGAGCCGGGAAGGAATTGCAGTTCTACATCGACCAGTTTAAAAAAATATTATCGCCCAAAACCGGTGCCTATAAAGGTGTTGGCGGATTTAAAGCAATGGGCTCTGTGTTTTCAGGTACTGAGTGGGACTGGGAGCATTTCTGGACGATCACGGCGTTCTTTTCTATTATACTTGCTTTCATGAACCTCTTACCAATACCGGCCTTAGACGGCGGTCACGTATTATTCACTTTAGGAGAGATGATAACCGGCAGAAAACCAAGTGAGAAATTCCTGGAATATGCACAGATCGGCGGCATGGTCATCTTACTGGCACTGATGCTCTATGCAAATGGTAACGATTGGTTTGGTTGGGGAAAAGGAAAGTAAGGAGTTGACAGTTGATAGTAGGCAGTTGACAGTTATCGGTGCTAACATCAGTCATCTAACAGCTAACATCTTACAACTCTATACCAATTTTCTTCATTAAAATTGATGCATTTAAACTGGTGCAGATACCTTCCTTTAAACGATAGTCAAAATACAGTTCATCATTGCTTACCTGTACGTCAAAATGATAATTCAAAATATTGTTAGGGTAATCAGTTTTCATTTTTGCAAGTTCTACATCGTGCGTAGCAATGATACAGGCTGCCTGGTGTTTGATCAACTGTTTCATCAGGGCGGCTGACCCCGTATGCCGGTCAAATGAATTGGTGCCTCTTAATATCTCGTCCAGTAAAATAAATACCTTTTCGTTATTGTTCACTTTATCAATGATCGTTTTCAACTTTTTTAATTCAGCATAAAAAGTAGAAGTGCTTTCTTCCAGGTTATCTGCAATGCGCATGCTGCTGATGATCTGTACCGGCGATAAACAAAAATACCTGGCACAAACGGGTGCACCTGCCATAGCCATGATGGTATTAATGCCTATGCTGCGCAGGTATGTGCTTTTGCCGGCCATATTACTGCCGGTCACCAGCATCAACTCCCCGGTATGCTCGATCTTCAGCGGGTTGGTAACGCATTTTGTTGGCTGGATCAACGGGTGTCCTATTTCTTTTCCCTCCATAAAAAAATGTTCATCTTTAAGAATAGGAATACACCATTCCGGTTGATTAAAAGATAAGGTAGATAAACTGTTCAATGCTTCAAATTCACCTAAAGCAGTAAACCAAGCAGTTACATGGATATGATTTTGTTGTTTCCATTTTTCCAAAGCCATTACCTGTTGCAGGTCCCACTGCAGTAAAACATCCAGGGGAATAAATACAACAAAATTAAAACGCAGGTCAAGCCGCTCTAATATTTTTTTGAGTTGTTTTAGTTGTGAAGAAGCTTTACCACTATCCTGCTTGAATTGTTTTTGCAGATCCTGCAGGAAAGTTGATTTAAAATCAGTGTGCTCGATCAATTGAATACTGTATGAAAGCACTTCCAGTTCATCGGTCATTTTTGAGACCTGCTCATGCAATGGCGTAACTTTTTTGCTGATGTAAAATGCGAGCAGGGCAGAAGCCAGTAAACAATAATTCCTGCTGTAGTTATCCAGTACATCGGTGATATTTAAAACAATAACAGTAAGTAATATCACCGGTATTAAATACCTCAGCACTACCCAGAATTTATTATTGATAAACCTGTTGTTCTCATCAAACCAGCTTTGTAAGCGGGTTTGAGTTGCCTGTTGTATCCGTGCTGCAGCACCAAAAGCCTGTAACTGCTGTCTCCATATGGTTTGTGTTGCCAGTTCTTTAATGGCTTCCTGTCTTGCGGTAATGACCTGCGGTCTTGCCGGTGTTAATAACCAGTCGGCTAATATGCGGCTGCCCATTTCAGCGTTTGTACGGTTTATATATTGATAAAGAGATGCATGGCCGAATATATCCAGGTCATTGGCATAAAAATGATCTTTTGGAATAAACTCATGGCCATCGGCAAAATGAAAATAGTTATGTGCCAGTGCTTTTAGTTCGTTTTCATTTATCGTGACCAGGAATTTATGATGTGCTATGGCAGACCTGTTTTTTAGGTCGGTAAATACCAGGCGGGTGAATAATATCAATAGTAATAATGCCGGAATAAGCACATACCACAAACCCAGTGGATATAAAAAATACCAGCATGCGGCAATACTAAGTATGGCTGTAAAACGAAGCCAGGCCAGGGTAGATTTTTTTTTAAGAAGAAGCTGCAGTTCGATATGTAGGCTCTCCAATCTTTCTTTGTAATATTCAGCTGGATGCATTTTTTTATTTTGTTGATTGAAGGTATTACAAATTGAGGGCATGATGGATTTTACTGACCCGGGTTTTTTGCCAGTAAAAATTGCGCTTAATTCATAACAAAAAAATCCTCCCCGATCTACCGGGGAGGATTTGTATAACTGTTTAGTTATAATTTATTGAATGACCACTCTGCACATGGTTAAACGGTTACCGTTACGGTCTCCAATTTCAACCCAGTATAATCCTTTTCCATAAGCTCTCATGTCAACATCCATTCTGTCGTATGGTCTGCCAATGGTGTACAGTTGTGTAAACACCCTGTCACCTTTAGCGTCATAAACAGTTAATGTTCTTGGCAATACGTTGCTTGCTACACTATGGTACCTAACCTGGAATTGACCACTTGTTGGATTAGGATAGATAAAGCATTTAGCGCTAACAGAATCTTTAATAGTTATTATATTGGATAGATTGGTACAACCGTTAACGTCCTTAACCCTCAATTGATAATCACCCAAACCATCAATATCTACAATCAATGTACCTGTTGAGGCACTTGGTATAGCAACCCCGTTTCGCAACCAGGTATACTCCACCGCCGCATTAGGTGAAACAGTGGAAGTTATTGTAGCTGTTAAACCAGGTATCAGGCTGGTGCGATTTGCACTGATCACAATGGTTGGTAATGGATTAACCGTTAACCTTACTCCAGTTGATGTTGCCGCTGCACAAGGTGCTGCACCGTTAATAACTACACGGTAGAAATAACCATTCATGGTCACCGGAGGTGCTGTAATGGTTAGTGTTGCTGTTGTTGCTCCGCTGTACACACCGCCATTGGCAATATTTGTATAAGGGCCGGCAACACCGGTAGTGCTAACCTGCCACTGGTAAGAGAACGGACCGGTGCCTGCCGCAACTACGGTAAACGTAGCCACTTTATCAGTACAGATGGTTTGAGCTACCGGTTGGGTTGCTGCTGTGGTTGGTTGATTAACTGTTACAACTACTCTTCTTGCTGGAGAAGTACAAGTACCAGGACCAGATCCAATCAAGGTAATGCTACCATTGAAGTTTCTTGGATTATTTGCTGGTGTACCCGGAGCAGCAGGGCCTCCCCAACCAACATTACCGTCGGTTATCAGATCACAACCTGCATTTGAATAAGTAACAATCGTACCTGTACCATTTGTATAAGCAGGGAAAGTAGCGCCTGTCATATCCAACGCAATACCATAGGTGGCACCTGCCGGAATAGAAAGTGATAATCCACTCATCAACGGATTTAAAGTATTTGCTACCACCGTATTGTTGGCCGTACCAAATTGGTTCCAGCCATTAGCAACAGTGATTGCTCCCGGGTTGCCGGCAATTGGTGCAGCTTTATAGAATACCCTTGAAACAACAGCACCTGAACCAAACGTATTGCTTGATATGGCGCTGAATGTAACCGCATAAGGATTGTTGTTCTTCACATTAAAGGCAACCAGGTTATTTCCGTTACCGCCTGCCGTTGGTGTTGTAATAGTTGAAGTTGTTGAGATAACGTTCTTCACTGTTACATCATAATTGTAAACGCCCGAAGGTGATGGCTTGGTCCAAACAGAATCAACTGCTGTACCTGCTACATAAGCAATACTTGCATTTGCATCTGAGAACAATCCTCCTGCAGGAGTCCACACAGCCGGGGTAGCTACTATAGCTGATGTACTCTTAAGTTTAACTGCAGCATCACCCAAACACATAGCAACGGGGTTAGGTGTTACAGTTGGTGCAGGTGGTGTATAGTTCACCAATACGGATGCATCAGTAAAACATCCTGTTGCTACGTCGGTAGCCCTTACAGTATAGGTTGTAGCTACAGTTGGTGCAGCATATACACTTGGCAAGTTCGTTCCGGTATATGGAATGGTTGTTATTGAGTTGGTATACAATCCGGCTAATGGAGACCATACATAAGTCAATGTTGGTCCACCCCCACTGCCAGGAGTTGTGTAATCAATAGTTAAAGACCATGATGCTAAAGATCCTACATCACCAGGTCCGCCATCAGCCATCGCCAATGTCCAGTTACCTGTTGTAGAAGCAGGAGTTGTATACAGATCAGTAAAGCTTGTGGCAGCAGAAACAAAACCAGTTGGGTTTTGGATAACCGCACCCGCAACCGGTGTATTGATCGCATCAGCTTTCCATGACGTACTGTTGTTGTAAATGAATGGTGCAACAGCAACTGTGCTCCATGCTGTAGAACCTGTCTGGCTCACTTTTGCACCGTACCAACCCCAGGTTGCATTACCTGAAACAGGGCCTGTAAAGAGTCCGGTGCCATATTTGTACAGGCTCAGGATCTGTCCATTAGGCGCTTTCAGATTGTATATCATATCACCAGGATAAGTGTGCGACATGTTTAACGTAACAGACACATTGGTGATCGTTGCATTGGCAGGAACACCAGCCATAGCGATAATATTGCTTACTCCATTAGCTGTATTATCAGGAACAGCAAGATTAATAGTTCCTGAATTTACTGTTACTACACCTGGTACAGGTGGAGCAGCGGCTGCAGTACTTAATAATGTACCGTTGATGCCAGCAACACCGCCACATACAGGGCCGGTAGGTGTAATTGAAACAGTTGGATTTGGATTAACTGATAAAGTTGCACAGTTAGATATGTTGGCATTATTAACCGGGGCACAGGCGCCGCCTAATACACAACGATAAGCATATCCACTCATTAACTGGGTTACCGGGTTAACAGTAAGCGTTGCAGTAGTAACGTTTGAATAAGGTGTACCATTGGCCAGGTTGGTCCATGGGCCTGCACAACCTGTTGTACTTACCTGCCACTGGTAGGTAAGCGCCGTTCCGGTACCTGCCACTGTGAAGGTTACGGTTGTACCTGCACAACTTACCTGGTTAGTTGGCTGTGTTGTAACTGTTGGACGTTTGTTAACTGTTATAGTTACCTGTGCTGAAGCTACACAACCTCCAGGTACCGTTGTACGGGTTACTGTATAGGTTGTTGTATTCATCGGGGAAGCTGCAACAGGGTTTGAAGTTGTTGAACTTAATCCGGCTGCAGGGCTCCATAAGAAGGTTCCTGTTGATTGCGGGCCTAGTGAACCAATGGTATAATCAAAGAATACCCTTGATATAGAAGCTGCTTCTGTCCAGATTTGTTGAGGAGCAGTTGTTGCCAGCGGGAATTGCATACCCATCCTGGTAAGGTTTACAGTAAATGCTCCTATAGTTGTTGTATTTGGATTGATCCAGTAAGAATTCACATCTGCACCTCTTGTACCTAAAATACCAATTACATCACCGGCAGTAACCGCAATATTCACCGGTATATTTCCTGCAGCAGGGTTATTCTGAGATACAAATAAAGTAGTAAATGCGTTGGTGGTAGCAGGGAATGCCGGAGGCGGTGTAGCTCCTGTAAATCTTACCACGGCTACATTTTGATTACCTGCAGATGCATCTGTTGGCACCCGTAATGCCGTCATTGTAAAGTTAGTGGGTGCTGTAAAAAAGTACCCTCTTGCATTACCGGCAAATGTCCCGGTTTGTGCCCCCAATGGTATAGTACCACCTGTTGCATTACCGGCATCATAAACCGTTAACAAAGTAGGATCTCCTTCACATATTGTTGTGCCTGGATCAGCAACAATAATTATTGGCGTATTAGGCGAAACAGTAACAGTAACCATAGCCGTTTTTACACAGTTATTTAATGTACCAGTTACTGTATAGGTTGTTGTTGTAAATACTGTAGCTATTGGATTAGCAATATTTGGGTTAGATAAACCCGTTGTCGGGCTCCATGAATAGCTTATTGAGTTACCGGATGCCGTTAACTGCACAGGAACACCGGCACAAACCGTGGTTCCACCGGTTACATTGAGCACCTGGTTATCCGTTTGCGTGATGGTAACTGTTTTTGTCAGTAATCCGCAATAGGAATCTTTAATTGTTATCGTATATGTTCCGGCAGCCAATCCACTGAATACATTAGAAGGCTGGAACGGGCCTGCTCCCAATTGATACATATAAGGAGCAACACCACCGGTTGCCGTAATAGTAATGCTTCCGCTGTTTGGCGATGTACAGCTAGAACCTGCAATCAGTTCGGTTGAGTTAACTGTTGTGTTGGCAGGATTACCATATTCCATCATAGGAGCACCACTAACATTTGGCCCCGATACAAACATTTTACGGTTAACCATTGATACACTTGGCCCTACTGTTTTTGGCACAAAGGCCATTGCTGTAAACAGGTTGCCGGTAGGTGCTAAATCCAGGGTCCATGAGGCACCGCTGTTATTGGTAATAAGTAAAGCTCCGCCAGGTACACAAACATAGCCGTTGTTCACATCATGCATTAAAACATTGTTAAGGTTACCACTAGCGATCAGGGAAGTAATATTACTGGTTATATCTACCCAGGTTGCGCCACCATCAATTGTTCTGTAAACTACTTTAAAAGGAAAGCCGTTTCCGCAGGCAAATACGGTATCCTTATTTAAAGCCTGCAGGCCTGTAAAACTCATGGTTGCAATTAAAGCAGGTGAAGGACTTATATCCGTCCATGTAGCACCTCCATTAATCGTTTTCCAGATAGCGTTCCGGTTTCCGGCAGCATAACCTATTAAACGTGTAGCCATTTGTATTTTGGCGAACTGCAAATAAGTAGCACTTCCCATTGGCCCAACCCTTACAGTATCCCAGTTAGCGCCATTATCAAATGACCTGAATATTGCTCCCTGCCTGTTTGCAGCAGCAATGGGTGAGTTAATATAAACACCGGTCATCCACAAACTATCGTTACCTATGGTTGCCAAATCGGTAAGGCGGGCAAAAGGTTCAGCAAAAACCGGGCTTAAAGTGACTGCCTGGTTAGTGGTTCTGTAAAGATTTCCTATACTGGTAGTAAAATATGCTTTTGCAGGATTAAGGTAGTTTACGGAATTGATTTGAGCAAATAAAGCTCCTAAAACCGGGCTGTTCCTGTCTATCCAGCTATTACCACCATCCGTGGTTACCGTAATGGCCGAGCCCCCGGCAGCTATGCCGTTATTACAATCAGTAAATTCCATATTAGAATAGCTGGCATCATGAGGTATGGCAAGGTAATTACTCTGCCATGAACCTCCAGGTAAGCTATCAGCAGTTACACCATTGGTACCCATGCTTAAAAAACGTCCATTGGGCGCAATATCAAAACCCCAAACGCCATCCGCACTGTAGTTTTGCCCCTGTGGTAAACTTACTCCTTGTATCCAGTTTCTTCCTGTATCTACCGATGTAAACATGCGGCCACCGTTTCCGGCAACTGCCAGTGTACCGGCAGCCGTTCTCCTTATTTGATAAGGGTTTGAAGCAAGTAATACCTGAACCGGAGGAATTGGCGGCCCTGCATCAGGCCCTGCAGTTGGAGGGAAAGGATAATTCAGCATTTGATACTTTCCTTTCTCAAAAACGCCCGGAGCATTAACATTGGCAGTACTGTCATTTACGCCCGTGTTTACTTTTACTACATAATTATTATTAAATGACATCATCACCACGGTGGAATCATTAATAACATTCATTGCCCTGAATGTTTGTGAAGTGGGTCCGATATTTCCAAAAGTAGTTGTGCAATTAACTGAAGCTGGAGCGGTATTATTACCACTATAGCCAATACGCTCTTTACTTATAGAATAATCGGTTAGAACACCGCTTTTAAATTTCCACAACAAACTTGCAGCCATTGACCCTGATGTGAGTAATGTAGCAAGTGGCGTGCAGATTGTAGTACTGGTAGCCCGTTGGCTAACATTTGGGAATATGGTGACACCATAAGCATTTGAACCGCAAATATATCCGGTAGAGTCATTGATAAATTCAATACGTTGTATGGTTTTCAGTTTTGCATCAACAGGAAACAATACAGATGGGATCAATGGGTTATTAAGATAACCAACACGGGAAACCCCATTAACAGGCGGAGCTGCTATAGAATCCCAGGTTGCCCCCCCGTTTAACGTAACGTATAATTTGGGGAGTGAATCTGCAGTGTTATTGTACTCTCCTCCAATATATCCCTTATTGGCATTTATAAACCAGGTAGTATAAATAATTTTTGCATTTGGATACAAGGGTGTAATAACAAAATTCCAGGTGGCACCGCCATCTGTAGTTTTAGCCATAACCCCTGCGTTACCCACTGCATAGGCTGTGGTAGCTGTAATAAAGTGTACATCATTAAATGATGGAGCTACTTTAAAACCTCCGGCATTAATGTACGTGTAAACACCGTATGTCCAGTTGCGGCCACCATCGGTGGTCTTGGCAATACCGCCGTTTTGACCTACGGCAATAGCGGTATTATTGTCAAAATAATCTACATCGATTATAGTAAACCCAAATTGCTTTGGATTACTGAACTTCCAGTTGGTGGTATTATATCCCTGCGAAAAAGCAGCGGAAAACGATACCAGCATTACGATCAGAAGAAAACAGAATTTCTTTAAGTGAAGCTTGCTCATGTTTGAAACAATTTAGTTATGGATAAAACGTGGGC
>JBDSXS010000085.1:0-29521 GCA_039926045.1 Ferruginibacter sp. | reverse complement strand
ACCATTATTGGCGTGGTAAAGGATTTTCATATGGCTTCCATGAAAAATAAGATAGAACCTGCAGTATTCTATTACGCCCCTGAAAACATGCAGGCCATTTACATTAAAACAACTGGCCAGGATGCACGCAAAGCAATTGCTGCTACTGAAAAAGAATGGAAACAATACAATGCTGATTTTCCGTTTTCTTATATGTTCCTGGATGAGGTGTTTAATAACATGTACAAATCGGAGCAGCGTACAGGTACATTGTACAATGTGTTTGCTCTGATCGCTATCCTGATATCCTGCCTGGGATTATTCGGGCTTGCCGCATATACGGCACAGGTAAGAAAAAAGGAGATCGGTGTTCGTAAGGTATTGGGTGCAAGCGTGCCGGGCATTATTCGTTTGCTGGCAGGCGATTTTATTAAACTGGTGTTTATTGCTATCGCGATCGCCACGCCCGTATCATGGTATGTGATGAATAAATGGCTCCAGGATTTTGCCTATAAAACAGATATCGGCTGGGCGGTGTTTGCATTGGCTGGTCTTTGCGCCATTGCCATAGCCCTTGCAACTATAAGCATACAATCGGTAAAGGCAGCCATTGTAAACCCTGTGAAAAGTTTAAGAACAGAATAAAATAAATAGCATGATAAAAAATTATTTCAAGATCTCCTTTCGTAATATTTTCAGGAAGAAAACGTATAGTTTTATCAATGTTACCGGCCTGGGTTTAGGCCTGGCAACAGGTTTTATTATGCTGATGTGGGTAAATAATGAGTATTCCATGAATATGTATCATACGCATGCAGACCGTATTTATAAAATCAATGCAAAGTTGAAATCCGGTTCTGATGAAACTGTTTGGGAAAATACGCCGGCACCTGTTGCTGTATTTGCAAGAGAAAATATAAATGATGTAGAAAAAATAGCCAGGCTAAAAATGGATGGTGCCAGGCAGGTGGTAAAATATAATACAAATGTGTTTATAGAAGATAAGATTGGATATACTGAAAACGAGTTCTTTGAGATCTTTGATTTTCCCATTGTAAAGGGTAATTCTGGGCAACCATTAGCAGGAGGATTATCGGTTGTGCTGACAGAAAGTGCCGCAAAAAAATATTTCGGCAATGATGAACCTATCGGAAAGGTATTGAGGTTTAAGGATACCACATTTTCTGTCAGCGCTATAATGAAAGATTTTCCGGCAAATTCTTCTATACAACTGAACATGTTATTTTCTATGGATATTATCAGGATAAAATTCCATGGTAACGGACAATGGAAGACAATTGAACAGGATTGGGGAAATTATAATTACTCAACTTTTTGCCTAATGAAGAAAGGGCGTAATACTAATTATGCTTCAAGAGCTATCTTGTCTGAATTGAGAAAAACCAACCCGGATGCATCAATAACAGGCTTCCCTTTCTGTGCTTTAAAAGATATATATTTATATAAAGCCGATGGAAGTGAAGGCAGGATTATCATGGTGAAAATATTTTTCATTATCGCCATTTTTGTATTGTTGATAGCCTGTATCAATTATGTGAACCTGGTTACAGCTAAAGCAACCCAAAGGATAAGAGAAATAAGTATCCGAAAAATTATCGGGGCACAGAAACAACAACTTTTCTGGCAATTTTTTATTGAAGCAGGCGTCTTGTTGTTATTTGCTGCATTAACAGCATTATTCCTGGTAGGATTACTTTTACCGGTTTATAAACAGGTATCCGGCAATGATGTTAATTATAACCCTTCAGACCTGCAACTTTGGAAGGTTTTTTTCAGCATTTTCGGTGTAGTATGGATCCTGACAGGTTTGTATCCTGCGTTATTATTATCTTCTTTTAAACCGCTTCAGGCTTTGCAGGGAAGAGGGATAATGGCCAGGGCAGGTATTTTGAGAAAATCATTGGTGGTATTACAGTTTGTAGTAAGCATTACCTTATTATTAAGCACTGTTTTTATTCACCGGCAAATGAGTTTTGTAAGGAATAAGGACCTTCATGTTAATACAGATAATGTGATCGTCTTTCCGGTTTGGAAGATATACGATCATGTAAAAGAGTTTAAGAATGAATTGAAGCAATCCTCTCATGTATCTGATATTACAGTGGCCAACATGTCTTTTTTTGAAGGCGCAAATTCTACCAGTGACCTGGAATGGACGGGAAAACAAAAAGGCGATAAATTAATGATCTCACAGATCGATGTGGATCAAAAGTTTCTTGGGTTCTTTCATACAGCTATGAAAGAAGGAATTGATTTTTCAAAAACGACTCCCGATGCACCTGATTACATCCTGAATGAAACTGCCGTACGTAAAATGGGATTGAAAAACCCTGTTGGCCAAATGATAAAATTTCATGACCGCCCCGGAACTGTCATTGGTGTTGTAGAAGATTTTCACTTTGAAAGCTTACAAAAAGAAATAGAACCTGCCCTGCTGGAGTATGCACCTGGTGAGGGAGGGATAATATATGCACGGGTACAACAAAAAGATGCAAAACAAGTGATCTCGTTCGCACAAAGTATCTGGAGAAAATATGAAGCTGACCTGCCAATGGAATATTCCTTCCTGGATGATCAACTTGCCAAACAATATGATAAAGAAACAAAAGCTTCACATTTGTTTGATGCATTTTCGCTGATCACTTTATTCATATCGTGCCTGGGATTGTTTGGACTTGCAGCTTATAGTGCAGAAAGAAGGACCAAAGAGATTGGTATCAGGAAAGTACTTGGTGCAGACATACGTCAGCTTGCTGCGTTGTTATCAAAAGAATTTATTTTATTGGTATTGATCGCCATTATAATTGCCGTTCCAATTGTCTGGATCGGAATGAGTAAACTGCTTGATTATTTTGCATACAGAATATCATTGGATTGGTGGGTGTTCCTGATTACTTGTGCCTTGGCCGCACTTGCAGCGATCATTACCGTAAGTTTCCAGGCTATTAAAGCGGCCATTGCTAATCCTGTGAAAAGTTTAAGAACAGAATAAAAAAGAATTATGCTAAAGAATTATTTAAAAATAGCGTGGAGAAATATACGGAAACATAAATTTTATTCCCTGTTGAATATACTGGGACTATCTTTTGGTATTGCTTTCACTTTATTGATCGCAGCATTTGTATGGGGTGAATTACATGTGAACAGCCAGCTTAAAAATGTCAACGATCAATACATCATTCAAAGTAACTGGAAAGACCCTGACATGGGCCTTGATATAACCACCTTGGGGCCGCTGACGAAAAGGATTGCAGAAGATTATCCTTCGCTGGTTGCTAATTATTACCGTTGGGATGGGGTAACATCCAATGTTTCCAATGGAGATAAGGTTTTCAGGGAGGGCTTGCAGATCGGTGACAGTAGTTTGCTAACTATGTATGGTTTTACATTACTACATGGAAATATACAAACAGCATTGCGTGATCCTTTTTCAATTGTAATAACAGCAGACAGGGCGGTTAAATATTTTGGGAAGGAAGATGTGGTGGGACAGTCATTGATCATCGAAAGTTTTTCCGGATCGAAACATGCATTCAGCATTGGAGCAGTAATGAAAACACCGGCTTATAATTCGATCAACAACATCACATTCGATAATGATAATCATATTTATGTTCCTGCATCAGCAGCAACATTTTTCAGCAGGTCGCTTGATCAATGGGATAATCCCAATATTGTAGGCTTTTTGGAACTGAAGCCTGGCATAAAAGCAAAAGACCTTGAAGAGCCCATGCGCCGCATCCTGAAACAAAATGCGCCCGGCAACATCGCTGATAATATGCAGCCTTACCTGGTGCCCCTTAAAGAATTCTACCTGCAACAAAATAAAGGGCTGGTAAAAAAGATGCTGTACACAGTTTCGCTCATCGCCCTGTTCATTTTATTGATGGCTGTTATCAATTTCATCAATATCTCTGTTGGTAAATCTTCAACACGTATAAAAGAAATAGGGGTTAGAAAAGTAATGGGAGGAAAGCGCAGCCAGATCATTTACCAGTTACTGGCAGAGTCTGTGTTGCTGGTGTTTTTATCCATGATACTGGCATTGTTTATTTATACCATCGCTAATGCATCCTTATCACAGGTACTGGGAAAACCAATACCAGTCTTGTCTTCATTTCCTGTTTACTTTGTATTGGTACCGGTGATGCTGGCATTTATTGTTGGTATACTCGCCGGTATTTACCCTGCTTTTATCTTATCTGCATTAAAAACGGTTGACTCTGTAAAAGGTAAACTTCAATCGGTGAATAGTAATATTATATTGCGCAAAGTATTGGTAGGATTCCAGTTTTGTGCAGCATCTGTAGTACTTATCGGTGCCATCATCCTTGCAAAACAGGTCTCACTGTTTTTCAGCAAAGACCTTGGTTATGATAAGGGATATATTGTTTCTGTTCAGCTGCCCCGTGACTGGACAGCGCAGGGTGTAAAGCATGTTCAAACCATAAGAGATGAATTTGAAAGAATGCCTGAAGTAAGTGCCGCATCTGTTACCTGGAGTGTGCCTGATGGAAAGGGTAGTGGTACCATGCCTTTGTATGCAGAAGGAAAAGATTCAACACAAGCCATACCATATGAATCTTTGATTGCAGATGAACAGTACCTGGAGGTTTTTAAAATTCCATTATTGGCGGGCAGAACATTTGAAAAAGCAAGTGATTCGCAGAATATAGTGATCAATCAATCTGCACTGGTTCCACTGGGTTTAAAAAATGCGGAAGATGCCATCGGCAAACGTTTGTATTTTGCTGCAAACCTGCCCTTGAATATCATTGGCGTAACCGGCGATTTTCATTTTGGTTCCATGAAGGACAGGATAAGGCCAATGGTTATCACCCATGTTGACTTGAATAAAGTATACCGCCTGCTTTGTTTTAAATTAAAGCCCGGCAATATTGGAACAGCCATGGATAACCTGCAAAAAAAATGGTCGACTTTAATGCCGGGAACTTCATTCGATTATAAATTCATGGATGAGTCACTAAAAAATCTTTACCGCTCAGAGATACAATTAAAAAAAGCATCGCAGGTGGCAACGGCGTTGGCACTTATCATTGTTGTATTAGGTATTATCGGGTTGATCTCTTTAAGTATACAAAAGCGCACAAAAGAGATCGGCATACGAAAAGTGCTGGGTGCATCAGTTGCCAATATCAGTTCGCTTTTCATCAAAGATCTGTTACCGGTAATGATCGCGGGGGCCCTTATTTCCATTCCCATTGCCTGGTACTTGATGCGCAACTGGCTGAATGATTATACTTACCGAATACCTATCACTGTGGCACCCTTTGTTGTGTCTATACTTGCACTTGGATTAATTACCTCCATCATAATTTTGCTGCAAATATCAAAAGCAGCCATGACAAACCCGGTTAAAAGTTTAAAAACAGAATAAAAAAAATATTATGCTGGAATTAAAAAGTATTTACAAGTGGGTGAACACAGGAAACAACCGCACTTTTATTTTAAAGGACATCAACCTTACTGTAAAGGAAGGCGAGTTCATTTCCATTATGGGGCCATCGGGCTCAGGCAAATCAACACTGCTGAATGTTATTGGGATGCTGGATGATTTCAATGAAGGAGAATATAATTTCTTTCATGAATCTGTGCACAAGCTGAAAGAGAAGCAGCGTGCTGCTTTGTACAAACAATACATCGGATTTGTGTTCCAGGCTTATCACCTGATCGATGAATTAACCGTGTATGAAAACATTGAAACACCATTGATATACCAGGACATCAAATCATCAGAGCGTAAAGCCATGGTGGCTGATATGCTGGATCGTTTCAATATTGTTGGAAAGAAAGACCTGTTCCCCACACAGCTTTCGGGCGGACAACAACAACTGGTTGGCATTGCCCGGGCATTAATTGCAAAGCCCAAATTATTATTGGCAGATGAGCCCACCGGTAATCTCAATTCAAAACAGGGTGAAGAGATCATGGAACTGTTCAAAGAACTGAACAATGATGGTGTGGCCATTATACAGGTAACACATTCAGAAAAAAATGCAGCTTACGGTTCAAGAATAATCAACCTGCTGGATGGCCGTATCGAACTATAAAAAAAAAAAAACTTATACCGGCAGCGTTCTTGCCCCTCTCCTTTGGGGAGGGGTTGGGGTGAGGTCAAAAAAAAGAAATGATGATGAAAACAAAAGTTTTAGTGATAGGGTGTATATTAATTGCGGTCTGCAGTACAAATTCGTATGCACAGAATAATACAAAATTAACCCTGAAGAGCTGCCTGGACATCGCTTTGGCAAATAATATACCGGTTAAACAAACTGACCTTTTGCAGCAGGTAGCCAAAGTAAATTATAACCAGGCAAAGTATGACCGGCTTCCCAATGTGGCTGCCGATATCAATTACGGCATCAACAATGGCCGTAGTATTGACCCGTACACCAATGGGTACAGTAATCAGAAACTGTCTTCATCCAATGCCGGCCTCACCGCATCTGTTCCGGTTTTCAGGGGACTGCAGATACAAAATACAATTAAGCAAACATCACTGACCTACCAGGCAACTCAAATGGAACTGCAGCAGGAAAAAGATAATCTTACCCTGAATGTAATTTTGGCTTTCCTGCAAATGATGAATGACGAAGATGTACTGGCGCTCACAAAAAAACAGATCGGGGTTACAGAAAAACAAGTAGAACGGCTTGACCTGCTGAATAAAGAAGGCGCCATTGCTCCTCCTGTTTGGTATGATATGAAAGGCCAGTATGCAAGCGACCAACTGGCGGTGATCAACGCAACAAGGTCATTGGAAATGTCTAAACTTGCCCTGGCACAGTTCATGAATATTCCGTATAACAAAGACATGCAGATAGACCGGGAAGGATTTGACCTGGCGATAGCAGCCTATGCCGCAACTGCTGATAATATTTATACAACAGCATTGCAGCAACTTGCTATGGTAAAAGCTGCCGATCTGAGAACTAAAGCTGCAACCAAAGCCATAAGAGTGGCGGCTTCGGATCTTTACCCCACGCTTTCTTTGTTTGGACAACTGGGTACTAATTTTTCAAGCGCCGCCAGGAAATCAACCCTTACCGGTGTAACCGATGTAGCCACCAGTGATTATGTGGTGGTAAATGGCATCAACAGTCCTGTTATTACCAAACAGTCGAATTACAATTTTCAAAAAATACATTTATTTAACCAGTACAACAGTAACCTGAATACTTATTTGGGTATCAGTTTGCAGGTTCCCATATTCTCTTCCTTTAAAACAAGGACCAATATAAAGTTGGCCAGGCTTGAAGAAAAAAGAAATTTTTATGTTGCCGAAAATACGAAGATACAGCTGCACCAGGCCATAGAGCAGGCCTGGCTTAATATGACAACTGCCTGGGATAAGTATAAAATTTTAGGAGAGCAGGTGGCAGCTTTCGAAGAATCATTCCGTGCTGCAGAGGTCCGTTTTAACCTCGGTGCTTCAAACAGTGTGGAATATCTTATTGTAAAAAATAATCTTGACCGGGCAACCATTAACCTTACCATTGCCCGTTATGAATATTTATTGAGGACAAAAGTGCTGGATTTTTACCAGGGTATATTGAAATGATCTCTTGATCATTAGGGAAATTTCTGCTGATGTTTCCCGAACGCCCCCGGCCTGGTCTCCGACCAGCCGGAACCATGATCATAGCTAATTATTTTCGTGGCTGGTCGGAGAACCACGCCACGGCGCTCAAGAAGTAGCCCGGAGAAAAAAAGGAGAGTTGGTTTATAATTACTATTTTTAAAAAAAATCATTATGAGATCCTTTTACCTGTTGATCCTTGGTTTGTGTTTTCATGTATCTTCCTGGGGCCAGGGTGTACCGCAGGATGAGAATTTGATAAAGCTGGAAAAGATCCTTGAAATCAAGGATGATGTGGATTTTATATTCTATAGGGGAGGAGGCAGTACCAGCGCCTTTAAATACTTTGTCCGAAACGATAGCCTGTGGTTTGCCGGATCAAACCTCTATACCACGGTAATTCCCCTGGCTAATGTTGACTTTGAAAGGCAATTCTATTTTATTGAAAGTAGTTTATATAAAACCAAAACCAATGAAAAATGTATTGAAGTTGGTTTGTGGGCCATTAAGGGCAAGCTATATGAAAAAGAATTTGAGATAGAGGCTTTTAAGGCACTGGAACCAGGAACAATTGATTTTGCTAATCTCATCCTGCCTGATAAGGCCTTTGCTGAAGCATTGATAAAATATCTTAAGGAGCACAGGCCCTGATCTTTTTTTCCGAATGCCCTGGCGTGGTCTTCGACCAGCCGGAACCATGAAAATCTAAAGCAACATTTTCCTATTTTCGTGTCTGGTCATAGACCAAGGCATTTGCTGAAGTATTTATAAAATATCTTAAGGCGCACAGGCCCTGATCTTTTTTTTCGAATGCCCTGGCGTGGTCTCCGACCAGCCGGAACCATGAAAATCTAACATTTTCCTATTTTCATTTGGGGAAATTTTTGCCGATGTCCGTGGAGAGAAAGATCAATGTTTTAATTCTACAGTTTTTGCTTTTTTCTCAGAAAAGAATAAGACCAAAGCCAATAAAGCTGCAGCGATCAGGGTTGCCGTGCCTCTGCCAAAATTTAAACCTCCCTTTGCTAAAGGTTTTGTAAGTAAGTCGCCAAAAGTAGCGCCAAAAGGGCGGGTAAATATAAATGCGATCCAGAAAAGAAGCACCTGGTTGATCCTGGTATAATAATGAAGAAGTACTACCACCAGGATAATTAACCCGGTAACAATAGCGCCTGTTAAATAGCTTAATCCCATATTATCACTCAGGTAATCTCCAAAAGCAGTACCCAGGCTGTTTGAGAATAAAACAGCCATCCAGTAAAAAACCTCTACTCTCATTTTTGTTACGGGATAAACCTTTATTTCCTTTTCAGTTTTATGCCATGCATATAATGTTAATAGTAAACAAGAGAAAAGAATAAGAGAACCCCATGCATAACCCAGCCCCAGGGTCCTGTCCATCAGATCAGATATCTCTGTACCTACGGTGGTAGTGCCAACTATAACTAACCAGTAAAGCGCTGCATTATATCTTGTAACTTTTAACTGAATAGCCAATACGATCGCAAGAAACAGCACCGTAATGCCAAGGCTGATCGTATATCCCCAATTCAGGGTCATGGATAGAAAGTCTCCGAACATTTCCCCGAGGGTAGTAGCGATAATTTTCATTATCCAGAAATACAAAGTGATCCTTGCAACCTTATTTAATTCCGTGCTGTTGTCCATTATTTTAGTGTTTAAACCAACTGTTATTTGGGATAATGCAAATAGTTAGCCAAATTATATGGACCAGGCAGCAGCAATGTTTCTGTTGGCTGCTTGTTTTTTTGGCCCGATACATTTCTCCACGATCGAACGCCCCGGCGTGGTCTCCGACCAGCCGAACCATGGTCATAGCTAATTACCTTAATAACGCATTATGATCTATAAGATATGCAGCAGTATTTTCCTGTTTTTTGTGGAGAGGGTTTTATCTTTTTTTCTGAACACCCCGGCGTGGTCTGCGACCAGCCGGAAAAGTAAAACTATTTGAAAAGTTTCAGTTAGTAAGGTATAGCTGCAATTAGGACTAATGACCGAGCGATGAGAATTTTTTCTTTTTCTCACGAGGGTTTTCTCTTTTATTTTTTTCTAAATCATTTTAGTATTTTTCGTGGCTGGTCGGAGACCACGCCACGGCGCTCACGGGGTTAAAAGCTTTTTTCACAATTAGTGTTCCCATACTCCCAAAAAAAAACTTCTCTTTCCCCGAACGCCCCGGCGTGGTCTCCGACCAGCCGGAACCTGATCATAGCTAATTACCTGAATAATGCGTTACTATGCCAAAATTATCATTTCCATTATGATAAAATTCTGCAGAGGAATAATAATAATCTTCTGGTTGAATACATAAACCTGCTTTTACCGGGTTGTAATGTATATAGTCAAGTTTTTGATCAAACACTCCTTCACTTCTCAGCTCAATACTTAATGGTCTTCTTTTCCATATCTGGTAAGTGCGATCTTCTTTATTTACAACGAATGATTCCAGTAATTTTGGGTTGTTCCTTTCTAATGTTTGCTTCAGCTGTTGTGCCGTATATTTCATAAAAGACGCCTGAATACCTGGTGGCGTGAAACCAAATAATGGTTGCCAGATAGCATGGAAGTGATTAGACATGATCACAAAAGCATTTAATTCAATTCTTTTATTTATAACTAAAAACCGCAGGCTATCAATGATTATATTCTTACAGCTGTTATCAGACAGTAAATGTCTCCACTCATAAATAGTAGCGGTGAAATACTGCGGCCAGTATTCAGGGTAGGATTGTTTCATGTCACTAATCTATAAAATCTGAAGCAGTATTTTCCAGTTTTTTCGTGGCTGGTCGGAGACCACGCCACGGCGCTCACGGGATCGAACGCCATGGCGTGGTCTCTGAGCAGCCGGAAAAATAAAACTATTTTAAAAGTTTGAGTTGGTAGATATAGCTGCAATTAGTACCTACGACCGGGCTATGAGAATTTTCTCTTTTTCTCACGAGGGTTTTCTCTTTTATTTTTTTTTAAAACATTTTAGTATTGTATCATAATCTGCCCTTATGAACTTTATCCGGCTCGTACTACTGCTTTCAATACAAGCAACTTCATATCACTGCCAGGCACAACTGGACAGCACGATAACATCTCTGCAAAAAATCCCTGCAAAGTATTTTGACAAGATCGACGATAAGATCGATAAATACAGCAACCACATAACCGGCAAAACAATAAAGACCTTGATCAAACTAAGTCGTTGGGAGAAAAAGATCCAGTCTTTATTGGAAAAAGTAGATCCCGATGCTGCGAAAAATTTATTTGGCCCCGGTAAAACAACATTTACAATTTTACTCCAGAAATTAAAAGAAGGGCAGGCTGTTGTAGATGGATACAGGGCTCAGTATAATGAATACAGGGATAAACTGAATACAAGCCTCAGGTACCTGGAAGATCAGAAAGAAAAGATCAACTCAAATATCATACAGCCGGTTAAGACCACGGAGAAGAAGATGAATGAACTGGAAGAGGATATAAAAAATACAGAAGCCATAGAGCAATTCATAAAAGAAAGAAAGCAGCAGTTAATGGCGATTGCCGTGAAATATCTTGGCAAAAATAAATACCTGGATAAGATAAATAAAGAAGCGTATTACTATAATGAAACGATAAAAAATTATAAAGAGATCTTCTCTGACCCGGAAAAATTTGAAAAAACAGCAACTGAGTTTTTAAAAAAGATCCCGGCATTCAATGATTTTATGGAAAGGAACAGCGGGCTTGCTTCATTATTTGGAAACCCTTTGGGAGGGACAGTTAGCAATACAAATGGCACTACTAATTATGCGGCCCTGGGATACCAGAGTAATGCATCCATAGTACAGAGTTTGCAACAAAGAAATGTTTCAGGACCTAACATACAGCAACTTACCCAGACAAATGCCGGGTCATTAAATACTTCCTTGCAGGAACTGAAAAACCATTTCCCGGGTTCAGCAAATACAGGTGAGATGCCGGATTTTAAACCCAATGAAATGAAAAGTAAAACCTTCAAACAAAGGCTCCAGGTGGGCACCAACCTGCAGTTTGGCAAAGCAACTGATTTTTTACCCGGCACTTCGGATATAGGCCTGCAACTCGCTTATAAATTAAATACCAAAAGCAGTGTTGGGCTGGGAACCGGTTATAAGCTGGGGTTGGGAAACGGCATCAATAATATAAAATTAAGTTTTGCAGGCTTTGGTTTGAGAAGTTTTATTGACTGGAAATTAAAGAGCAACTTTTTTGTGAACGGTGGATTTGAATACAATTACAATGCTGCATTTAAGTCGTTCAGGGATCTGCCATCATTTAACAGCCGTTCAGTTTCATTGTGGAAACCTGCTGCATTGATCGGAATAAATAAAAAATACAATGTAGGAAAACTGAAAGGGAACCTAATGATAACCTATGACTTTTTGGCAAAACAAAAACTTCCGAAAACACAATCATTTGTATTTCGCTTTGGATATAATTTTTAAATCTTATTATATGAACAAAATTGTTTTCATATCATTCCTGTTTTTCGTTTCTAACACGCTTAAAAGCCAGGATGCTCAGTATTCAAAAACCAATGACGGCAACCTGAAGTTGAATGATACTTTAAAATTCAGGTGGTTTAAACTTACTGATGCCGAAAGGAAGCAATATGAGCATCCGAGGGTAAATTGGGATAGTATCAAAAAAGTTATGCCCCAATCTTTAAATGTGGCAGAGAATAACGCATTCGATGCTAATACCCCGCCCGTAATACTGCCCTCACCTAACAGCGCATCTTTGCTAAACCTCATCTCGGACAATGTTGATCTATACACTGGAAAGACCAGTGTAAATCTGCCTCTTTATGATCTCAGGTGTGGCAGCCTTAGTTTACCAATTGCTTTGCAATCAAATGTAAATGCTCATAAGGTTAACGATATAGGATCAACCGTTGGATTGGGTATGAATTTAAATGCAGGGGGTGTTATAACAAGGGTAATGAAAAATCTGCCTGATGAGTTCACCGGTACAATTTGCCCGGCTTTTAATATACCGGGTTGGGGTTACCTGCAATTAAAAGGAAATGGACAAGGGATCGACCTCGCAAATTTTGACAATTATTCGACCCAAACTAAAATGGATATAATTGTCAGGGGTAACTGGAATCAAAAGAATAGTATACCCGGCAGAGGTTGGGACGTACAGCCCGATGAATTTTATTTCAATTTTGGAAACTACTCAGGCAAGTTTGTTTTTGACCAGGATGGAGGAATTAATTTGATCCCTCAATCTAATATCAAGATCACAACCCTTTTCCAGGTCATTAACGGGGTGAATAAAATAACCGGCTTTACCGTACTAACAGATGGAGGCGTAAAATACGAATTTGGAAATCTTCCCGGTGGCAATTATAGCTTAGCCCCGGTGGAGGAAAGTAAGTTAACAGTTAATACAAGTAGTATTCAGTATTCTTACAGAGCTATTGCCTTTGATCCATGGAGCGGGTATTATCTTTTAAATGGTGGCATACCTCTTCAGATCCCCGTAACAAATGATTACGCTTATGAAAGAGAACCTTACTTAATAGGTGCTGTTCCTGGTTATTATGGAAACCTGCCGGGAAACCCTTCCGAAGCCTGTTGTCTTTCTAATTTTGACCAGGCTCAGAATAATGACAACACGGAATATTTTTCATACCCTTCTTCCTGGATGCTTACGAAGATCACTTCAGCAACAGGGGATGTTATAAATTTTATTTATTCAGCGGCAACCAATTTATCTTATTTAGCTGACAGATCCTTTTCATCCAGTCTTCCTGACCTTGCTGAAGAACAATTACCTGCTTCCTGGGGTGGGGATGTGGTCTTTGCCTCTCCTGTACAACCCGTGTGGGATGGGTTTAGAGGGATTTATACTTTGCCTTCCAGGCAAAATTTTACAATAACAAAAAGTACCGTGGATCTGACTTCAAAAAAATTAATATCAATCAACACATCAGAAAATACGGTTGTTAATTTCAACAACATTACGCCCCGGGAAGACCTGCTTAATGACAAAAGGCTGGATAATATTGTCATAATAAATTCAAACAATACCACGGTAAAGAAGATCAATTTTAACTATGATATCGTAAATACGTCTGTAGCAGAACTTCCGGATGAACAGTTTAAATTCTTCTACCACAAAACAAGGTATTGGTATACGTCAACAATACCAGCCAATTATATTGGTATGCATTCCAATTTTGTTGTTAGAAATTTTCAGTATGCTTTTGGGGAAGAAACAAGAGGTGGTGCAAACAGTTCCTGGGCAGTACCGGCAGCATATCGTAAAAGAATGTTTTTAACATCTGTACAGGAAGAGGCAAATGGAGTGATGATGCCTGCGTATGGATTTAGTTATAATAATACCACTAAGCTGCCTTTCCGCACATCGGTTGACCAGGATTATTTTGGTTTTGCAAATTCCAATCCATCCAAACATCCTTTCATAGGGTTGGCATCAACAAGTTATCTTAACTATGAATATCGAAATCCTCATATCAACCCGCCAACTAAGTCAGCACCAGCGTATTTTCCGGGTGTCCCTAATTCGCCAAATTCAATTTTATTTTTTAAAACATTGAATAGCGGAAGCAACTGGACAAATCCATTGTATGGCGGTACAAAAAATTATAATCCAGCAGCAATGCAGGCCGGTGTATTAAATAAGATCACTTATCCCACGGGAGGATATAAAGAGTTTTTATTTGAATTCAATGGTAATCCATCAGCCTGGAACGGCTTACGGGTTAACCAGGTCAAAGAATATGAATCTCCAGCTGCTGCCCCTATCATTAAAAACTATACTTACGGAACATTTATAAATACAGATGCTCCTGCACTTAATTTCAGTTTGTATGAAACTGCTTTCTCTTATAATGGTAGCTGGTATTTTCCTACAGACAGAGAATTCTTTTCAGGCAGCAGGATCAACCCTGAAGCCGTAACGAGTGGAAGTGCCGGCGGATATTCATTTGCAGAAATTTCGCAACCCAATAATGGCAAAACGAGGTATGAATTTTTTACGGCATCAGATTTTGCCGATGCAGGTACTACAACTTATATTGTTTCTGATCTAACTTCAATCCCTGTTTTTCCTGTAAATTATCCTTATCCCTTTCCTCCAAAAACCTCCTATGATTGGAAAAGAGGAATGCCTAAAAAAACAATAACTTATAATGAGACCGGGTTGCCGCTACAATATGATGAATACATGTATCCCGCCGATATTCAATTCAATGGTATAAAGCTTATCCCCAGTTTCAGTGTTACACGATACCCGGTTTCCATTTTAGGAACCATTTTGACATGGAACCAACGTTTGTTCGGAAAAAACTATTATATCTCAACCTGGAATCCTCCAATAAAAACAATAAGCAGGATATATGATCAAAACGGTACAAATTATGCCGAAAGTACCCGGGAGTTTGAATACAGAAAATACACGTATAACAGCAAAGACTATCTTTTACCGTTCCGGGAAAAGGATTTGAAAAACAGCCGTAATGAACAAACCATCAGTTACAGTAAGTATCCGTTTGATTATAATTCTGCCAACCTTAATGATCCTTTTTTAGCTGGAATAGAAAACTTAAAAACAAAACATGTTTTTAGTGCAAAGATCGAACAGTTCTCTTATAAGCAGGATCAAAGCGGCAATAACAAAAAATATATTGGTGCACTGTTGAATAAATATCATAGTGATAAACCATTAACCAAAGAAATATTTAAACTGAAAACAAACGGGTTGCTGAATCCATTTGTTGAATCAAATACAAATAATGGCTGGTTCAATTTTGATAGTCATTATAATTCAGAAGCAAACTTCCCTTTGTATGATGCCAATGGCCGTATACTTGAACAACATAAAACTAACGACATTAAAGAAGCCTATATCTGGGACTATAATAAAACATACCCGGTTGCAAAAGCCATAAATGCAAATAACAATGAGATAGCTTTTTCAGGTTTTGAAGCAGATGAAGCAGGTGCAAATATGACTATCAACCCCGCAGACATTATCAATGATCCGGCCGGGGCATTCACAGGCAAAAAGTATTATAGCCTTAGATATCCCGGTGCCTGGTTCCCTCAGGAGCCGATCACTATTAATTTAAACAGCCCCGGGAAAGAATATAAACTTAGTTTCTGGCATAAAGAACCGGTACTAAACTATACCCCGATCATTGTTCATTATTACAATGGAAACGTGGAAACTATTACGCCTTTCGTAACGACCATTAAAACAAGGAACGGGTGGAAGTATTCTGAATATATAGTTCCCGCATCTTTCACCGGCACTTTGACCATCATTAAAGGATATTCTTCACCTCCTGTTTATATTGATGAAGTCAGGTTTTATCCTGTCAACTCACAGATGAATACCTACAGTTTTGATCCCCTGATCGGCATGACAAGCGAAACAGATGTGAATGGGAAAACGGTATATTATGAATACGATGATCTAAACAGGCTGGCTTTTGTAAAAAATGAAGATAAAGATATCGTTAAAACAATTTGTTACAATTATGCAAACCTGGTAGTTCCCTGTGCATTAAATACAGCAACCTGCACGGCACCCGAGATCAATTCCGTAACAAGAACAGGATTTAATGCGACACTTGCTTTTACCGCCTCTTCAAACAGTACAAGCTGTACCATTACCGTGCACGACATAAATGATGATATCTATTGGCTGCTACCTCCGGGTTGCAACTCCCCAAGAACATTTAACGTCCCGAATAAATTTCATCAGTATAGTGTGATGGTTAAAAGTTTCGCACCAGCATGCCCTCTTGGTATAGAATCATTATGGGTAAATTTTTAAAAGTCCCCTGTTCAGTAAAGAAGACAAACCTATTCATACAATAAATTAATTCTAATGTACCCTATCAATAAATCTGTACTGGTTAAAAATTATTTGTTTTTGATCGTGATTACATTATTGCTTGCAAACAATGCTAAGGCCCAGGTTTCAACCAATAAAAATTTTGTGTACACTGTTGAACTTAAACAACCCGGCGTAAAAACGGCAACAGCAATCAATAATGTACCCATACGATCTAAGGTTACTAAGGTAGAATACCTGGACGGTTTGGGCAGAAGTGAGCAAACCGTATTGGTAAATGCAAAAGAAATTGGTGTTGATGTAATTATTCCTAAAAAATATGATGAGCTAGGGCGGGTTGAAAAGGAATACCTGCCTTATGCATTGGCTTTAACAGGAACCGGGGCATTCAGGAGTAGTTGGGAAACCGAACAGCAGTCTTTTTACCAAAATAATAACCCGGCCACCTTGCCCAATGATCTGCCGGATAACAATCCATTCAGCATAAATATTTATGAACCATCACCATTAAACAGGGTAATACAAACTTTTGCGCCCGGTAATGCATGGGCAGGAACGGCAGGAACAGGAACTGGTGAAGTTTCTGTAAGGAACGAATTTAAAATTTACAACCCTTCAGCCGGTGATCATGTAAGGTCATGGGAGTTGAATTATGCAGGCAACCCGGTTGTTCCCGTAATTTCTTCTTATTCATACCAGCCTGGAGATCTGGTTAAGACAAAAACCTTTGATGAACATGGGAAACAGGTTGAGGAGTATAAAGACAAAAATGGCAATATCATTTTAAAAAAGGTTCAACTTTCGAATACATTTACTGCTGATCCTCACGAAGGTTGGTTATGTACTTACTATGTGTATGATGATCTAAACAGGTTAAGATATGTATTGCCCCCAAAGACCACAGAATATTTGCGTAATAATAATTGGATATTAACACAACTTATAATTGAAGAACTGTGTTTTTGGTATGAATATGATGACAGGGGCAGGCTGATCACAAAACACATACCGGGCGCAGACCCGGTAAGTATGGTTTATGACAATAGAGATAGATTGGTATTTACGCAGGATGGAAATTTGTATGCCCAATCAAATAAATTCTTTACCAAATGGTTAATGACCATTTACGATCACTTGAACCGTCCTGTAGCTACGGCAATTTTTAACTCTGCACAATATAAAACCCGGGCCGATCTGCAGGATGCGACCAGCAATACTTTCATTACCCAGGCAACAATAAATATATTGGGCGATGATCTGACCGTCAGCTATTGGCCCGGTTTTGTAAATGCTTCTTCATTGGATATCCTGACAGTGAATTTTTATGATAATTACCAAAACTCTGTTGCGGCCAATGGCAACGCCGTATTCTTTTCGGGTTATACATTACCATATCCACCAGGGCAGGTCATAGGTTCTGGTGATTATCCTGCCGACGCTGAAAAAAATATTACGGTTACCGGTAAATTAACAGCCACCAAAGCAAAGATTTTAGATCCTGCAGTTGTTCTCAATGGGAATCAATATTTATTCACGGTAAATTATTTTGATAAAGAATACAGGACATTACAAACAACAAAACAAAACTTAATGGGGGTGCCTTATGTATTTGATTACATGACAAACGTGGTAACTAACCAGTATGATTTTAACGGTAAGCTAATGGGTTACCAGGAAGTTGTTGATCCATATGGAGTAAAGTGGTCGGTGGTTACAAAAAATGTACTGGATATTGAAGGAAAAATAACCAGAATATTTAAAAAAGTGACCAGCCTTTTCAGTACATCAAACGAAAAATTAATTGTTACCAATGAATACGACAGGCTGGGCCGCCTGCGAATAAAAACAACCGGTTCAGCAACGATCTGCGAAAATAAACAGGACTATACTTATAATATCCGGGGGTGGATAAGAGGCGTAAACCTCAACTATCTCAATGGAAACATTAAACCAACTAACCAACGTTTTTTTGGTTATGAATTGGGTTATAATACGCTAACCTCGGGCGGCACAGTTCCTAATCCGCAAGTAAATGGTAATATAGGCAGTATGTCGTGGGCAAGTGCCGGTAAAGCCGGGAGAGATGATCTGGGTACCTGGAATCCTTCGCCTAACGGTGCCGGTATCCAAAGAAAGTATGACTATACTTATGATAATACCAACAGGTTAAAAAAAGCGGACTTTACCGAGCTAAAATATAATTCCTGGAACAATAGTGAAAAAGACTTCAGCGTTTTTGGCAATGATAATGGCATGATGCGCTACGATGAAAACGGCAATATCCAATCCATGAACCAAATGGGAGTTGTTGGTATTGCCGTACAACCAATTGATATTTTGCAATACAATTACTTTAATGGAGGCAATAGTAACAGGTTAATGGCAGTAACTGATGTGGTAAATAATCCTTCATCTACATTAGGCGATTTTAAGGAATTATCTACCGGAGCTTCAGCTACACAGGATTATGGATATGATGCTAATGGTAATTTAACAGTCGATCTTAATAAGCACATTAATAATTTAGGATCTAATCTTAACTCACCTGCAATAAAATATAACTACCTGAACCTGCCTGAATCAATTGCTTTGGTGAATGAAAGTGCCAATGCGAATAAAGGTAGTATCAAATTTTCTTATGATGCCCTTGGCAATAAGTACAGGAAAACGGTTACAGATCTTACTACCACACCTGATCCAACAATTACAGTTACGAATTATGTTAATGGTTTTATGTTTGGTGGCGGATTTGGAACAGGCCTGGACCAGATAGCAACCGAAGAAGGCAGGATACGATATGCCATACAACCAAATAACACGATCGACTATGAATACGACTGGTTTGTAAAAGACCACCTGGGCAACACACGAATGGTGTTGACAGAACAGCCTACACCTTCTCCAACATTTCAATACAAAGCCACTTTTGAAGATATGCCCACCCCAAAAGTTAGCCGGGAAGACATTGCCAAAGAAAAAGAATTATTTGGTGAAGATGTTTTATCACCCACACGTAATCCCTTGCCAACCGAACTGAAAGATGAAGACCCGGGAAATAAAAAATGCGCCCTTTTAAAACCCGGCAACAATGTTAAAGTGCCTTATAAAATATTAAAAGTGAATGCAGGGGATAAATTTAATATAGGGGTACAATATTATTACCGTCCGCAGGCAACAAAAGTCAGCAGTAAAAATATAAGAGAAGATATTTTTAATAATGTATTAACTGGTATTCTGGGTATTGGTAATACTGCAATTAATGCAGGTAAAGCAGGGAGTACATTACAGCCAAATTTAACCAGCAGTTCATACAGTAGCAGCAATGCCCTGCGTCAGTTTACTGATGATGATAACGAACAGCAACTCCCTGGTAACAGACCACGTGCATACCTTAATTATGTGCTGATGGATACGGCCATGCACTTTATAAAAGGAGGAGCATTACGCGTTGGAGAAATGGATGCCGCAAAACCTGGATGGAAGAACCTGGTGCAAAATGATATAGAAGCAACCCGGGAAGGTTATTTTTTAGTGTACATCAGCAGCGAAGAACAACCCTCAGCTGATCTGAATGCCGGTAATGTTTATTTTGATAACTTAGTGATCATTACCAATGAAGGGCCAATCATGGAAGAGAACCATTATTATCCTTTTGGCTTATTGATACACCCGATCAGCACGAGTGGAAGTGGGAGGTTGCAAAACAAGATTAAATATAACGGTAAAGAATTACAGAATGGAGAGTTTGCTGATGGTAGCGGTTTAGAGTGGTATGATTATGGAGCAAGAATGGAAGATCCACAAATTGGGCGATGGCATGCGATAGACAAGGAATCTGAGGTTTATTATGGACTGAGCCCATATCATTACGGAGGTAACTGCCCGGTTAACACAATAGATATAGATGGAAATCTTTTCATTTTCGCTAATGGATTTATGGTTAATCAATATCGGAAAGGCTTAGGACTAATAAATAACGGGCCAGATAATCCAAGGGCGTATTCACCAGATAGAGGTTTTTATGCTGATGGACCCCGAAATAATGGTAAAACGTTTACTTATTGGGACGGTGTTGACAAGGCATATATGAAACATTATAAAGATCCCGTTGAAAACGCTTATTATACAAACGGTTCATTTACTCCATATGCTACTGCTAATGCAAGATTTAAGGAAGGTGAAAAAGCAGGATTAGAACTTATTAAAAAACTTGAATCTGGTGATATAACTTTAAAAAAGGATGAAACTATAAAAATAGTGGGACATAGCCAGGGTGCAGCATATGCAGCAGGAATTGCCTCTGAACTGGCAAAGAATTCAAAGTATGGAAGTTTAATTGAGTTTGTAGATTACTTGTCCCCTCATCAGCCCGGTGATTTTAGTAGCCCTTCTGGAGTTATAGGGCGTCAATTTTCGACAAAGAGTGATAAAATCTCCTCAACTGGATGGAAAGCAGAAGAATTTGGCAATTCTACTTACACGAAAATAAAAGGAGCAAATTGGGGGATTCAAAGAGAAAGTTATCAAGGCGGATATGATGGACATCTTATTTATACATGGCTAAATGACCTTTTATTATACTGGGGAGAAAAAAAATAAACACTCCGTCTAATCATTAATATAAAAGCTTATGAAAAGGCAACTGGTATCTTTTCTTTTCTCAGTTACATTGTTGATCTCGTGTAGTCACACAAACAAACTTTCCGAAAAAGATTATAAGTGGATGCCTTATACGGGAAATGAAACGCTGGTATTTAGATCAAACGCAGGAATTGGGGATACGGTCTTTCTTTTAAAAAAGGATACGTTGCTGGGCTATGCGGATCCTCTATCTCCATTCGGAGTTCAATATGAGGTACTATCAGTTTTTGCGAAGTATACAGATCCAACAGAGGGTGAGCATCGCTATTTCGAGAATAATTTTTTCCAGATAAACAAAGGCAAGGATAAACTTGCTGAACTAGATATTTTCTTTTCTGCGGCAGATGCCACTTTTTATAGGTCAAGCAAAATTAAACTAGATAGCCTGGATAAAGAAAATCCTTCTATGTTACAAACACAGCATGGCAATTACTATGATGTTTATGTGTTCTACGGAGAGGATGAATTAGGTTATGGCCAGCGAAGTAATTTTATCACAAAAATATATTGGAGCAAATCAAACGGCCTGATCCGGTATGATAAAAAGGACTCAGTTTATTGGGAACTGGCGAAGAAATGGTAAAATCGTGATAAAGCGGCTTTTTTTATCGCTTCGTTTTAGTAGTTTGTAGCCGTGTTGATAGTGCTGATATTGTAGTTCATGTTTTTATCGACATATAGATAGGCTATATGGTAGTCATGCAAGTCTATATAATACCATGTTCCTGATTTGAATTTTACAGGCGAGGTAATTTGTCGCCTTGATTCATATTCACTTAAATCTGGCTTCGGCCCCATTCTTACAATACTGTCTCGTGAGACATAAATAATTTTTTCAGTACTTGAATCGGTCGTTGGCGTTTCTTTTGCTTTATTGAACAATTTTCTTGAATTGCCGTAATTGCAGTAAAGTCCATTCGTTGAAGTGTCAGTCCACCATGTACCTGCCTTTCCATCAAAGTATATTCGATCTTTGACTTTATCTGCGGGCCCATTTGCATAAGGATTCGCGGAATAGGAACATACAACTTTGTAAATCTTAGGTTTACCGTCAGCATAGAACGTGTCTACAATTAATTCCTCGAATCTAACGCCATTAGTTAATCCACAACTACTTTCGATATATGCGTCCGTCATTTTTAGTTCGCATGCGAGTGAGAATCTGCATGCTCCTAAAAAGGTCATCAAACAAATAGAAATAAGGCATATAATAATAGAAAGACGCATAGTAAATGCTGTATAACACGTAAATTTATGATATTATATGCTATAAAAACGACGATATTCTTCTGCCGCGGATGGTTCATTCCATAAGCCAGCTTTTAACTCATCAGTGCCGTGGCGTGGTCTATGACCAGCCACGAAAAATAAGAAAATGCTGCTTCAGATTTTATAGATTAATAGCATGAAACAATCTATTGATAGCCTCTGCCGTGGTTGGTGTTCCAGACTATTCCGTAAGCCAGCTTTTAACTCATCAGTGCCGTGGCGTGGTCTATGACCAGCCACGAAAAGTAGGAAAATACTGCTTCAGGTTTTATAAATTAGTGGGATGAAACAATCCTATCCTGAATATTATTGGTAGCTTACGGTTTTTAATTATCAATTAGTTATGAACATGGTTCCGGCTGGTCGGAGACCACGCCGGGGCGTTAAGGAAAAGAAAAGATTTTTAATTTTGGGGTAAGGGAACAGCAAGCGTGGAGAAAAAGCGTTCTTAAGACTGAAATAGATAATTTTATATGAAAATAATACTATCGTTAATACTATTTTTTATTTATTCAGATAGTGAGGGCCAATTGTTGCTAAAGAAAAAAAAAATTACAAAAACACAATGGGCAACTCAATATAAGGATAGTTTATTTTTTAAATCTGACACTATTAGATTTGTTAAAGTACAAAATATTGATTCTTTAAACCTGGTGGATTATTTTGATGAAAAGGATTACGCAGTCTTAGCATTTTATAAGTGTAAAAAGTTGAAAATTTTAATTATTAATGTTGACTTTTGGGTTGTGAACCATTTATACGGAAAATTTAAATGGGCTTTTAATGAAGTTTCACAAACTTTGGAATTGTTTTATAAAAAAACACAGTTTGCCACCTTTTCGCCTGTTTCAGAGCGTAGTGTAGAAATTAAATCACAATATAAATACGAAAAGCCATATCGAACAACGGAAATATCCTTTTTAAGGATTAAATAAATGTAGAAGAACTGTAAATATTTCTTAATTTTCACTATAGTAAATTAACAGAGTAAATTAACAGAGTAAATTAACAGAGTAAATTGATCTATCCCCTTATTATTTTGCTTTAAAATTTTAGTGAATAATTCTCCGTTGGCTGAAAGCCAAACGGAGGCAGCAGTTTATTGGTGGAAAAGAACAATACAAAGCACGCTTAGATAACAACCCTTTTTGTTTTACTATTTTTTTCAGGGATCTTATTTGCGGATGAATCCTTAACCACAACTTCTGTTTGTAAAACTATCTTTTCAAATTCTGTAACGGCTCTCTTGCTTTCAATAAGTTTGATCAGTAATTCTGTAGCCGTTTGGCCCATTTCAAAAGCGGGTTGTTTTACAGCGGTCAGGCTGGGGTTCATCAGTTCAACCAAAGGTGAATTTGAAAATCCTACCAAAGCAATATCATCGGGTATTTTTAAACCAATTGCTTTTAGCGCAGCCAGGCAACTTACCGTAAGCCTGTCGCCCGCACTAAAGATGGCATCGGGTTTATCTTTTAAGTTTACCAGGCTTTTTACAGCATCTTCCAGTTCTTTATAGATCATGCCACCGTGGTCGCAGTTCTTTATATACGATTCATTCAGCGGAATATGATTATCTCTTAACGCAGCTTTATATCCTTCAAGCCTTTCCCTCGAAATGGAAAGATGCGATGCACTCGTAAGATGAGCGATCTTTGTATACCCCGCATCGATCAGGTGTTGCGTAGCATCATATCCACCTTTGTAATTATCCACTACCACTTTATGTGTTTCTATTGTGTCAGTGATCCTGTCGAAGAATACAATGGGAAATCCTTTGTCATGTAAATTTTTAAAATGTTCAAAATGATCTGTCTCTGCAGAGATAGAAACCAATAAACCATCTACCGAGCGGGACGCCAAATGTTCAACATTCACCACTTCCCGGTCATAGGATTCATGGCTCTGGGAAATGATAACATGGTATCCCCTGTTATATGCAACAGATTCAATACCATTAATGGCCTGCGAAAAAAAGTTGTTGGCAATTTCGCAAACCACCACGCCAATAGAACGGCTGCGTCTTTCTTTTAAACTGAGGGCGATCGGATTTGGGCGGTAATTGAACTGTTCGGCATATTCAATGACCATTTTTTTTGTCTCCGAACTTATCTCATGGCTGCCACGCAGTGCTCTTGATACCGTGGAAGTGGATAATCCAAGGGCTTTTGCAATATCTTTTATGGTTATGGCCTCGTACATTTTTGTTTGGGTTCAGTTTTCAAAAAGTTGTCAGGCTGAGCTTGTCGAAGCCGGCATTTTTTATTTTTAACCTGCCTTCGACAAGCTCATGCTGACATCTATTTTCTAAAATTTTAATTCTTGTTCTTTAGTAAACGATGAACATTTTTTGTTGATTTTGTTTTTCCCGTTCCCGCTGCAATCGTTCTCGGCAACGATTGCGTAAAAAAATCAATTCAATAACAATAAATTGTTAAATAAACAGTGTAGAATTGTTCTCAGTACTCCCTGAAAATACGAAGAAGTTTCGACCCGTGGAACGATTTTAAACAGATTGCATCATTTTTTGAATTTTTAAATATTGCTATATGAGTAAATTACTGTTGTTTCTAACTGTATTGTTTTTTATCCCTTTCTCTCTAATGGCACAAAACAAAACCATTACCGGGAAAGTTGTTGATGAATCGGGTAACCCCGTTATTGGAGTGAATGTGCTTGCCAAAGGATCTTCCAGGGGAGCGCAAACTGACAATAGCGGTAACTTTTCCATTTCGGTTCCAGGAACAGGCACCACTAACCTGGTGCTATCGTCTGTTGGTTATGCTGCTAAAACGATTACTGTAACCGGCAATGATGCCGGAACAGTGCAAATAGTGAGGGAAGTAGTAACCCAGGAAGATGTGGTTGTTGTAGGTTATGCCAGTATTAAGCGGAAAGACCTTACGGGTTCTGTATCTTCTGTAGGTTCCAAAGAACTTAAAGATTTTCCGCTGTCTTCAGCAGCCGAAGCATTGCAGGGAAAACTGGCTGGAGTTCAGTTGGTTTCTACCGAAGGTGCTCCCGGTGCGGAAATTGTTGTAAGGGTAAGGGGCGGCGGTTCTATCACACAGGATAATTCGCCACTGTACATTGTTGATGGTGTACAGGTTGAAAATGCATTATCTGTACTTTCTCCACAGGATATTGCCAGTGTTGACGTATTAAAAGATGCATCTACAACAGCAATTTATGGTGCAAGGGGCGCCAATGGTGTAGTTATTATTACTACCAAAGGTGGCCGCAGTGGAAAAACAATAGTAACCTATAATGGTTCTTATGGTGTTCGTAAATTAACCGAATTCCAGGATGTGATGCAGCCATACGATTTTGTATTATGGCAGTGGGAAAGAAGCCGTGGAGTGCCACTTGACAGTACCAATTTTGCACAAACCTATGGTACAACCTGGGATACCATACAGAATTATAAAAATGTTCCTTTTGTAAACTGGCAGGACAAAGTATTTGGCAGAAGCGCTAAATTCTCAAACCACAATGTTGCAGTGAGTGGTGGAAACCAGGCTACCACCTTTAATTTAAGTCTTACTGCCAACAAAGAAGAGGGCATTCAAATTACGACAGGCTTTGAAAGGAAATTGGTGAATTTTAAAATTGACCACCGGGCTTCTGAAAAATTAAGAATTGGATTTACTGCCCGTTATCTCGATCAGCAAATTGATGGAGCAGGAACAACAAACAGTGGTACCAGGGCTACAAACCGTCTTCGTCATACCATTAATTATCGTCCTTTCGAACTGGCTAAACCCGGTTTTGGTGTTGATGATTTTGATGAAGCGTATTACCTGGCATCATCGGGTGCCACCAACCCCGTTCTTCTTACGTATGCTGAATATAGGAAACAAACCAGTAAGGCTTTATACCTTACCGGGTATGCCAGCTATAACATACTGAAGAACCTGACTTTCAGAACTACGGTTGGTTATGACAATGCACAGATAAGAACAGATCTTTTTTACAGTAAAATAACCAGCACTGCCAGGAACTTTGCTTCCTTACCTGTAGCTTCTATCGGCCAGCAGGCTAATTATACCCTCAGTAATTCAAATACGCTGCAATACACACTTAACAATTTTAAAAAGCATCATGATATAACTGTGCTGGTTGGCCAGGAGGTAGTGGATGCACGTTCTCAACAAAATTCAATTACAACAAGGTATATGCCTGCTGATATTACTGCGGAGAAGGCTTTGGCAAATATGGGGCTGGGTATTGCTCCCGCAGGTTCTTCACAACCATTGCCTTCATCATTTGTAGAGCCTCCTGCCCGTATCGCTTCATTTTTTGGCAGGGTAAGTTATGCTTATGATGATAAATATTTAATGAATTTTAATTTAAGATCTGACCGTTCTTCAAAATTCAGTTCAAAGAACGGAACACTTGTATTCCCTTCCGGCTCAGTGGCATGGAGGTTTACCAAAGAAAAAGTCTTAAATAATATCAGCTGGCTCAATGAAGGTAAATTCAGGGTCGGGTATGGTGCGGTTGGTAATAACCGTATCGGTAATTTATTGTACGAGCAGCTTTATGGTGTTACAGGTGAATACGCTTTTAACCACTCTATCGTTCCGGGTTTTATCCCGATCTCATTGTCAAATCCGGATCTGCGTTGGGAAAATAACACATCGCTTAATTTTGGGCTCGACCTTGGATTGTTCAATAATAAAGTTCAGCTTACTGTAGATGCATATAAGAATTCTGCTAAAGACCTGTTGCTTGCAGTAGCCATTCCTCCAACTACAGGGTATGCCTCACAACTTAAAAACATCGGAGCTACTTCCAATAAAGGACTGGAAATTCAGATAAGCGCAACACCATTGCAGAAGAAAAGTTTTACCTGGAATACAAATTTCAATATTGCATTCAATAAAAATAAAGTAGAAAGCCTCGGTGGTATAACGGAACAAACCAGGAACTCGGGATGGCAGGGTTCTGATGGTGTTGATGATTACCTGGTAAAAGTGGGAGAACCTGTTGGTTTAATGTATGGTTTTGTAACTGATGGGTGGTATGGGGTTGATGATTTTAATTATAATGCCACCACAAAAGTATATACCATCAAACCGGGAATTGCATACAATGCTGTTTATGGTGCTCCTCAACCGGGCATGCTTAAATGGAAAGACCTGGATGGCGACGGATTAGTTACAGCTGATAAAGACAGGAAGGTAATTGGAAATGCCAATCCGAAATTTACCGGTGGCTGGACAAACCAGTTCAGCTATAAAAATTTCGATCTTTCAATTTTTGTGAACTTTGTAGTTGGTAATGATATTTACAATGCGAATAAAATTGAGTGGACAGACGGCGCATTTGCCAACCTGAATATTGTCTCGTCCTGAAATAGGTTGACTACAAAATCAACCAAAATGGAACTAAAAGACCAGATCATTCAGGAGTATTTAAACACCGGTTGCGGCTTTAGAAAGCTAGCTGCCAAGTATGGAGTAAGCAGAACTACCATCTGCAAATGGGTGCTTGTTCACCAGGGAATTCATAACTTGCCGCCTACAGAAAATCAACAAACCTATTGCACAAGCAGCATGAACAGTTCACCTAAAAAATCAACTGCGCCCAATCAGCAAACCGAAGAAGCATTGCTTCAAAAAATTGCAACGCTGGAAAAGCAACTGGCACACCAGGAGCTGAGGGCAGAAGTACTGGACACATTAATTAATGTGGCAGAAAAGCAACTCAACATCTCTATCAGAAAAAAGCCTGGCACCCAACAGTCCAAGAAGTAAAAAAGGTAAAGCCAAATTGCAGCCTGCAATCCATTTGCCGGCTGTTGGGGTATACATCTCAGGCATATCACAAAAAACAGAAAAGAAATGTTCAGCACTTGTATGATGAACAACTGATCTTACAACAAATTGATGCCATCAGAAAGTATCAGCCACGGTGCGGTGGCCGTAAACTTTTTATTATGCTGCAGCCATTTTTTACACAACAGAAAATTACCATGGGAAGAGATATTTTTTTTGATTTGCTGAGGCAAAATAAACTTCTGGTGAGAAGAACAAAAAGAAGTGTACATACCACCAACAGTAAACACCACTTTCGCCGCTATCCAAACCTGGTAAAGGATTTTACACCATTAAAGGCGCATGAATTGTGGGTGGCCGACATCACTTATATACCACTCAAAAACCGCTTTGCTTACCTGTTTTTAATTACCGATGCTTACTCAAGAAAAATAGTTGGCTTTCATGTTAGCGATGATATGAAAGTAAGCAGCGCAACACTGGCTCTGAGAAAAGCACTGGCACAAAAACCTGTTGATACAATTGTAATTCATCACTCCGACAGAGGCATACAATATTGCAGCACTGCTTATGTAGAATTACTGCAACAACATCATGCTCACATCAGCATGACCCAAAACGGTGACCCGTATGAAAATGCAATTGCTGAAAGAGTAAACGGTATTTTAAAAACAGAGCTCATCAGCAGCTATTATGATAACATTGACCTGGCTTCCATACATATAGCCAGATGCATTACCATTTACAACTATCGACGAAGGCACAGCAGCCTTAACTGGCAAATACCAAATGAGGTTCACCTGCAACAGGGACCCCAAATAAGAAGGTGGAAAAACTATTATCAAAACAACTCGAAAACAAAAGCAAACACGCAAACAACCTGAGTTGGCCAACACACAAAAAATGTTTTCTTTAGCTATGGGGGCTACGAAAACATTTTTTGCCCACGCTCAGGCAAAAAAACTTTTTTAATCAACCTTATTCAGGATGTTTTATCTTAGTCAACCAATAACAGGATTTATTAACTAACACAGTCAACTTTTTTCAGGACGAGACATATGATCGATGACATGAAGACCAGGTGGACCAATATTAATGCAGCCGGCCAGGTAGTTACCGATCCAACAGAACTTAAAGCACTAAATGCCAATGCCACAATATGGCGCCCGGTAAGGGTACAACGTTGGTGGTTGCATTCATGGGCTGTTGAAGACGGTTCTTACCTTCGTATCAATAATCTTACACTTGGTTATTCCATACCAAAAAGCCTGGTGAGTAAAATTAAAATTTCAAATATCAGGTTTTACGGAACAGTAAATAACCTGGCAACCTTAACAGGCTATTCAGGTTATGATCCGGATGTTAC
>JBDSXS010000084.1:0-13608 GCA_039926045.1 Ferruginibacter sp. | reverse complement strand
TGCACAAATATTTTATGATGAATTGGTTTACTCAATTTTAAACCAGGGCTGCGTGCCCAACAGTCCGCAGTGGTTTAACACAGGTTTACATGAAGTGTATGGCATTACCGGAAAACCACAGGGACATTATTATGTAGATGCAAAAGACGGCCAGTTAAAAAAATCGGCCAATGCGTACGAACGTCCGCAGCCTCATGCGTGTTTTATTTTAAGTGTGAATGATGATTTGGTTAACGAAGGCGGCATCATGGATCTTTGGGTACGGGAAGCAAGAATATTCAAATACGGAAGCGGAGTAGGTACCAACTTCAGCAGCATACGTGGCGAAGGTGAAAAATTAAGTGGCGGTGGTACATCAAGCGGGTTAATGAGTTTCTTAAAAATTGGTGACCGTGCAGCAGGTGCTATTAAAAGCGGTGGTACTACAAGAAGAGCAGCCAAAATGGTTTGTCTTGATCTTGATCACCCCGAAATTGAAAAATTCATTAACTGGAAAGTTCAGGAAGAAGATAAAGTGGCAGCATTGATAGCAGCAGGTTATGCCAGCGATTATGAAGGCGAAGCTTACAGAACAGTGAGCGGACAAAATAGCAACAACTCCATCCGCATACCAAATGATTTCTTTAAAATTTTAGATGAAGACGGAGAATGGGAGCTGAAAGGAAGAAGCGATGGAAGAGTGATGAAAAAAGTAAAGGCAAGAGAATTATGGGAGCAGATCACATACGCTGCATGGCGTTGTGCTGACCCCGGTACTCAATATGATTCTACCATCAATGAATGGCATACCTGTCCGGAAGGCGGTCCCATCAGGGCTTCCAATCCATGCAGTGAATACATGTTCCTGGATAACACGGCTTGCAATTTAGCCAGCGTAAACCTTCGCCAGTTCTTCAACGAATCAAACAATATATTTAATGTAGCCGGTTTTGAACATACCTGCCGTTTATGGACAGTTGTTTTGGAAATATCTGTTTTGATGGCGCAGTTCCCTTCAAAAGAAGTGGCGCAATTGAGTTACGATTACCGGACACTTGGTTTAGGTTTTGCAAACCTTGGTTCTATGTTAATGGTAAGCGGTATTGCGTATGATAGTGAAGAAGCAAGAGGCATAGCAGGAGCGATCACCGCCATCATGACCGGTGTATCTTATAAAACATCAGCAGAGTTGGCCAGCATCCTTGGCACATTTGATAAGTACGAAGAGAATAAAGTGCACATGTTACGTGTAATGCGTAATCACCGTGCTGCTGCATACGATGCTGCTGATGCTTTTGATGGAATTGAAATAAAACCGCAGGGTATCAATGCAAAATATTGTCCTGATTATTTATTGAAAGCCGCTACCAAGGCATGGGATGATGCAGTGCAGATGGGAGAAAAATATGGCTACCGTAATGCACAAACAACAGTAATTGCACCAACGGGTACCATTGGTTTGGTAATGGATTGTGATACCACCGGTGTTGAACCTGATTTTGCCCTGGTGAAATTTAAAAAATTAAGTGGTGGTGGTTATTTCAAGATCATCAACCAAAGTGTACCGCAGGCATTGCGTAATTTAAAATACAGCGAAAGCGAAATCGAAGAGATCGTTTGTTATGCAAAGGGCCATGCTTCACTGGATAAGTCGCCTTTCATCAATACAAAGATCTTACTGGAAAAAGGATTTATACAGGAAGACATCACCAAACTGAACAGCGTTTTAGGTGCTGCCTTCGAGATCGGGTTTGTTTTTAATGTACATACATTGGGAGAAACCTGTTTAGAAAGACTTGGGTTTAAACCTGAACAATACAATGATTATAGCTGGAGTTTACTGGAAGCTTTGGGATTCAATGATGAAGAAATTGAAGTAGCCAATATTTATATATGTGGTACCATGACGGTTGAAGGCGCTCCTTATTTAAAAGATGAACACCTTTCAGTTTTTGATTGTGCCAATAAATGTGGTCAGATCGGCGAACGTTATATCCATGCACACGGGCATATCCGCATGATGGGTGCTGCACAGCCTTTCTTAAGCGGTGCCATTTCAAAGACCATCAACCTGCCAAATGAAGCCACCCAGGATGAGATCGCAGATTCGTACAGGTTGAGCTGGGAGCTTGGTTTAAAAGCCTGCGCTTTATACCGTGATGGTTCTAAACTATCGCAGCCGTTAAGCAACAAGAGCGATAAGAAAAAGAAACTGGATGAAGTGATCAGCGAAGAAACTGCAGCTTCATTGGCCGCAGATATTTCCACCATGGTTGATATGGGTAAACTAACCATTGATGACCTGCTGGATGAAATGAACAAGCGTGTGCAGAACAGTGCTGATACAACTTTAAAACGCCAGTTGGCGATGATCGTTGAAAGGCGTGCATTACCGGCCAAGCGTCGTGGCTTTACACAAAAAGCAAAAATAAACGGTCAGGCTTTGTTCCTGCGTACGGGCGAATACAACGATGGTACCTTAGGAGAAATTTTCATTGATATGGCTAAGGAAGGCGCTACCATGCGTAGTATGCTGAACTGTTTTGCCATTGCCATTTCGATAGGCCTGCAATACGGTGTGCCTTTGGAAGAGTATGTTGAGAAATTTGTTTTCACACGCTTTGAACCAAGCGGGATGGTTGACCATCCGAATATCAAGAGCGCAACCTCTATCATTGATTTCATCTTCCGCTCATTAGCCTATGAATATTTAGGAAGGAATGACCTGGTTCATGTACTGGATGCACCCGAAGTGCAAAACTTAGGCAACGAAGAGTGGGACGTGAACACACCAACGATCGGGGACCGCAAACCGGAGTTGAGTGAAGTACGGGTGATAGGTGGAGCAACGAATGGCACAACACAAACGGCACAGCACCGCACGGCCCATAAAAAAACAGATGGTGGAATGGATGCAGTTAATGCAGCAGCCAAAAGCATGCAAAGTGATGCGCCGGCCTGCAATACATGCGGACATATAACAGTGCGCAGCGGCACTTGCTACAAGTGTTTGAATTGCGGGAACAGCATGGGCTGCAGTTAATGCCCCCATCCCCTAAAGGTGAGTAAATAAGGTTTGAATAAGCACGAACATAAAAAGGGCGCCACTCAATTGAGTGGCGTTTTTGTTTCCTGTCATTCCGACGAAGGCCTGTCCCACAATTGGCGGGAAGGAATCTGCCAGTTAAAGTTGTAATGATGATGTTACGGGCATTTGCTCAATATTCAGCATGGTTGTGTCACTCTCTTGTACGGCATACCATAATCCACTTTTAACGAAGCGGAGTTGGAAGATATTTACGAAAGAGTGGCGTATATTTATGTGTTTTACGTAACAATATATGCATATCAAACTCCGGATCATAATACTGTGTTCTACATTTTTCTTTGCAAAAATGAGTATTAGCCAATCGGGATATTTTATGAACCATATCCAAGAAAGAATAAAACTCCTTGTCACAAAAGAATATGATTCAGTTATTGGATACTCCTTTTATCGGGACTTCCCGGGTGGGCCAATTCCAAACACAGATAGCTTAAATAGCCAGTCTCATGATCGTGATGCATTTTTAATTTGCTTTAAAAATGATTCATGCTTTGCGATTTGCATTGCAGAATACGATTCTGGAATCGCAACTTCCAATCGGATACTGATACAAGAAAAACAGAAATAAATAAACTCAGAAAATCTTGGGCAAAAGCTAAAAAAGAGCATTTTAAGCCATTTATCTACAAGCATTCAGTCGACGGTAAAATAAGTTATGATTCTCTGTATGTTTTACATCCGGTTTATGCAAACCTGACCTTTAGGAGCCGGAAATATTCCAAAATCGAAGATTTCTTACCCGCTGTTACAGAACAAAAGGCATGGGACTTTGAGAATATAAATTACAAGTACAATACATCTCTGAGCTTGTTTACTGTGTATGCAACTCTTTCATATTTCTATGATTTAGTAATAGGACAATTTAAATACTATAACTAATTGTTTCCGCTGCCGCAAGTCTTCCACAATCTTCGGCGTTGCCTGGTTTTATAACCAACGATAAATAACCAAAGTCTGATAAATATATCTGCCCTGGCAATTTTGGAATTTAGTTATATTTGAAGTATGAACAAAAGCCTTAAAATAGTACAGTTGAAAGATAAAAATACCGACTTCATTTATTGGATGTCTAAGAGTGAAACTGAAAGGCTTCAGGCTATTGAAACTTTAAGGCAACAATACATAAATTATAAAAAAGATGTTCAGTCAGGATTTCAAAGAGTTTATAGAATTATTAATCAAAAACAAGGCTGAATATTTAATTGTTGGAGGTTACGCCGTGGATATACTTATTTCTTCTTCACAAAATCCCTCAAATAACTACAAGTACTAAAAACCTCTTTATAAAAAGCTATGTTGCTGTATATTTTGCCCCGGCCTTCAGGCTGGGGATAAAATAAAGCTTTAAGCGAAGCGGAGCAGGAAGATTTCAGTGCGTATATTTATGTCTTGCACATCATGCCAAAGAACTGTAACTTAAAAAAATATTCCAGGTTAAAATAAAAGTGGAAATGGAAAATAATATAAAACTGTTTGAACAAAGAAAAGTAAGAACACATTGGGATGAAAAAGAAGAAAAATGGTATTTTTCTGTAATTGATGTAATTGAAATACTTACAGGAACCGAACGTGGCAGAAAGTATTGGAACGACTTGAAAACCAAGTTGAAGAAAGAGGGAAGTGAGTTGTCCGAAAAAATCGGACAACTGAAAATGGAATCTGCCGACGGTAAATTTTATTTAACTGATGTAGCCGATACTGAACAATTACTTCGCCTTATTCAATCCATCCCATCCCCCAAAGCAGAACCTTTTAAACAATGGCTGGCAAAAACAGGGTATGAGCGTATGAAAGAAATTGCCGACCCGGAACAAAGCCTGGACAGGGCAAGAGAAAACTGGAAAAAACTTGGCCGTAGTGAAAAATGGATCCAACAACGAATGACCGGACAGGAAACCAGGAATAAACTAACTGATTACTGGAAAGAAAGCGGCGTAAAAAAAGGAGATGAGTTTGCATACCTGACTAATATCATTCACCAGGAGTGGACAGGCCTGACAGTGAAGAAGCACAAAGATTTAAAAGGCTTAAAAACACAAAACCTGCGGGACCACATGAGTGAAGCAGAGTTAATTTTTACGGCATTGGCTGAACTGTCTACCCGGCAAATTGCCGAAACTGAACAGGCAAAAGGTATAATACAAAATGCTGGTGCCGGCAAAAAAGGCGGCAAAATTGCAAAAGATGCAAGGCTTGCGCTCGAAAGTAAAACAGGTAAAAAAGTAATTACAGGAGAGAATTTTTTACCACCTGCAAAAGCAAGAAAAAAAATATCCAAAGCGGGTAAATGATGAAATCTTCGACAAAGGTTCGTGTCCCCACGAACCACTTAACTAATATGTATATTTAACCGATCCTAAAATTATGTTTAGTCTCTTCAAAAAGAAAACGATATCAAAGAATCCGGAAGAAAGATTCTGGAACTGGTTTATTGCAAACAAGGGTAAAATTGAGAAATTTATGGACTTGAAACGCAATGATTATTCTATTTATAATAAGTTAACAGATGAAATAAAAAAATACAGCGATATTTTAATTCCCGAACTGACAAAAACGGAAGATGATATGTATGTGTTAATAATCTCCCCCGATGGTATAAAAGAAGGAGTTGAGCCCACAAAAAAACTGGCCGCAGCATCCCCGGGAATTGCTAATTGGGTGATCGTAAAATTCAGGCAGCCCAGCGATGAGATTATACTTAATTTTAAAGGACTTGAATATCCATCATCAGACATAGAGATCTTACCGGAAATAGATCATGATAAAGAAGTAGTGAACATCGATGTTTTTATACGCAATATGAATAAAGATGAAAACCTATATCAAAGCGTGGCCTTTCTTTACCTTGATCATATTTTAGGTGAATTTAACTCCATAACTAAAGTAGGCTATATAGACTTCCATCATCTCGATGAAGACAAGAAGGTACAGGACAGCATTACTTTACTGGAATTACGTAATCTTATTGCTGACAACCTATATTAATTCCTCAACAAAAGTCGATACGAATTATTTCTTCTTCATAAAATCCCTCAAATAGCTACAACGGCTGAAAGCTTCTTTATAAAAAGCGGTGTTGCTATAGTCCTTTACAAACTGTGGAAAATATTTATTGGCCTTAAAATTCTTGAAATAAATATCCTCATCTGCCTCCATCTTATCATAATTGCTTGCATAGTCCTCATATTGCGGACGGCGAATTTGTTTCTGTGCACATTTAGCCATCATGAATAAACAGCGGGCCTTAAAGTTTTTATCGGTGCTGGCTTTCATGGCTTTTTCAAAAAAGTCATGCGCTTTAAAAACGCCGTAATATTCTTTTTGAAAACCCGTGGCTTTCTCCGGGATATAATAACCATCACTACCGCTGCGGTCGTACTGTACCAGTTCCCAGGTATGGCCATAATAACTTGTGTTATACAAACCCAGCGCCATTTTATAATAGGCTTTGGCGGCCAGCGCAGGTTGCTTAGTTTGTTGTTGCAGTTTCTGCATCTCCTGTGTAAAGGCAAGTTTGGTTATGCTGAAATTCTTTTCTGCCGGTAACCTTTCTTCCCGGTCATATAAAAGATCGGCGAACGGATTTTTATTGATCCCGTTCTTATCGGCTGCCCTGTTGAACCAGGCAATTGCATTGGCATAATCACCTTCTCTTAAATATGAAGTACCTGCAAAATCTATTACTTCTTTTTTTGTAACTGAGTTGTGTGTGAAAAGGTAGCTTTCAAATTTGTTTGGCTGTTTTCCGTTAAGCAAAGCATACAGTTTTTCAACATCCGGGCTCATCAGGCTATTTCTTAAAAAATTTATTCCATTTAAAGAACCACTCACTATCCAGTCTGCAGCACCAATAGCGAGGGTTTCTTTACCCAGGTCGCCCTGCTCATGATAGCGCTTTGCAATGATCTCGCTCATCAGGTTGCGGTAAATGGACCGCCATTGCTGTAGCTGCCAGTATTCTACTTCAACAGGCTTTTCATTCTTTACCCTTTCTTCAACCCATTTCAATGAAGGCAGGATCTGTTCTTCAAAAGCCCCGTCAATTTTATCTTTTTCACTGATGGTAATAAGCAGGTTGGTTAATGCCCACTGGTCTTTTAGTTTTTTGGTAAGCTGCATTTTTTCTGCAGCGGCCAGGTATTTTTTTGCATTTGCATAATCCCTGATCATATAAGAAGCATAGCCGGCGGCGATCTCAATTAATCCTGCATTTTTTACTGAACCTGATCCGGCAGCTTCGTGCAAAAAAGTTGACAATGCCTGTACCTCTTTTCCGGCATCGTTAATAATGCTGTCAGCATCTGATTGCGTCCAGGTAAAATAAAAAGCACTACCGCCATTTTGTTTTTGTAATGCCGGGGTAAAATATTTTTCTTCCAGTTTATTGATCTCTCTTACCACTAAAACTTCCAGTTCTTCATTGGCAGGGTTTAGCCGGTAAATTTCTTTAAGGTTGTCCAGGTCGTTATTGGTGCTGCCCAAAGTAAAGAGCGCCAGCATGGATGCTTTTTCTTTATCATTCTTACACATATCCAGGTAATCTTTTTTATCAGCTTTTGAATCAACAGCCCATCTAAATCCGAGGTAATTTGAAACCCTTTTGGCCGTGCTTGCTGCAAATACTTTACTGAACAAATAAGCAGCTTCCTTTTGTTGTCCATTGTGGAATAAGGCACCGGCTTTTAGTGCCAGGCAAAGTGGATGCAGCACACTGTTCGTTGTTATTTTAGCAGCGTACTCATCGTACCAGTTTATAACATCGGTATAGCGCCCGCTGTAATGTGCAAGGCGTAAAACCTGGTAAGCGTATTTCTGTTTAAAAAAATCTTTTTTAGCTACAGTATATAATTGTTGTCCGTTTTTAATAAGCTTAGCCATTTTTACACTGTCTCTTTCCGGAGCCTTCCAGTCGCCCTCCCCGCCAATTACATAAGGCTCCACCTGTTTTGCATAGAGTATATAACCCAAAGCCTCCAGGTCTTTTGTCTGCATAAAATAACCCGTCATGCTGTTTTGTTTTACCGAGTCGGGTATTTTTAAGGGCTGATTTTTTTCCAGGTGATAATACAGATTGTTCAGATCCTTTAAAGCAAATTTGTTGACCAGTTTTTTTGCATCAGCAACTTTAACGGGTGCGGCACAATAGGCAGCCCATTCTTCAGCAAGCATATCAGCCACAGAAAAAGGCTCATTGGGGTCATAAAAAAAATTATAGCCGGTATAATAAAAAGGCTTGTAGCCATTTACCTCGGGCAGGGTTTGGTGAAAGAAAGATGTATAATAATCATAAGGGTCAACTTCTGCGCCGCAGCTGATTATGTTTTGCGGAATTAAAACAATGACAGTACTAATGCAGGCTGTTATAAAGTGTTTCCAGTTCATGAATTGTGTATTTACTTAAAATTACAGAATCCAGATGGTAGAGCGATACCCTTAGCGGGGTATTTTTTAAATGCCTGCTGATCTCTTCGGCAGCAGCCAGTATTTCTTTGATATCGCTTTGCTCATCCCGTATCATATCTCCTTTTCGAAGGTCATATCCCGCGAGTAAAGTATCTTTTAATATCTCATAACGGTTGGCTGTTTGTTTTGAAAATGAATTGCTGAATACAGAACCAGGTAGATCATGGAGTAGCCCGGCATAAAAATTATTTCGGTATAGCACTTTCCAGTCGAAAAGGGGGAATGCAACATCCAGTGGCAAAGGATAGTCTGAGAGGTTGCCGGTATATTTTTTTAATTCTGAAGTTTCTAAAATGGAATTTTTTGTAGCGGGATCTTTTAAGTTGCCCATATTATAACACATGAGTAATCCCCTGTCAACAGGGGGAATACCGGTTTTGGCTATGTATTTTATTTGGTGCAAGCGGATGGTGGCAGACAGTTTGGTGTTTGGTGTTTTTTGTTTTATGTTGTTGAGAAGCTGGAAGTATTTTTCTTTGGTAGCTGCTGTCCAGTCGCAGTCAATTTGTATTTCAGGTATGCTGTCAAAACCACTGGCCTGTTTGATCTCAGTCATCAGGGTATAAATATCTTCCGCTAATTTTTTGATCTGTGATGGATCTATTTTTTGAATACAGTTATTGGTAATAAATACTGTTGGAATTACCCGGATACCCCCTTGCAACTGCTCCCTTGCAGCTTGTAATTTCGCCACGGGCACAGGAGTTTTTGACACTTCATCCCAATCCACATCAAAAAATTTAATGTAGATGGTTTTTACCTGTAGTGAATCCAATTGCTGTTTTTCAAAACCGGAAATGTGTAACACAGATCTCCAATAGTAGAAGGAGCGTTCAATATTCCTGGGTTCTCTTTTTTCCTGGCAGGAACTTTGGGAGATCAACAAAACCAATACCAGCAACTTTATTAAAGTTGGGGAGATCGCATTGACGGGTCTTAACAAAAACATATTTTCAAAAATAGGCTAATTGCCCGGTCTTCAGACCGGGGAGAAAATGGGTTTTTTATTGCCCAAGCCAATCCTTAAAACCATTCACCCTTTCGCGACTTACTACAGTTTCTGCAGTTGTTGAAGGGAGAAGTTCCAGTTTTAATCTTCCACCAAGCCAGGTATGTACTTTTTTTATGGCTTCAATATTAACCAGCAAATGCCGGTTGATGCGGTAAAATTTATTGGGTTGCAATTGTTCCTCCAGTTGCGAAAGATTATACTCAAGCAAATGTTTATTGTTGCTGAAATCTACGGCAAAACAAAGTTTGCCATCAGCATAACAGAAAGCTGTGGCATCGGTTTTAATATAACTTAATTGCTGTCCCCTTTTTATTAAAAGGCGCTCTTTGTATTTTGCCGTGTTCATGTCCTGTACCAGCTTCAGGAATTTATCAGAAAAATCGTTCTCTTTTTTTATATATAGTTCCCGGTATTTTTCAACAGCAAGCCTAAGTTCTTCCTCATCAATGGGTTTTAACAGGTAGTCAATGCTGTTTACTTTAAAAGCTTTTAATGTGTACTTATCAAATGCCGTTGTAAAAATTACCGGGGCCTTTACGGGTACCATGGAAAAAATATCAAAACTTAAACCATCGGCAAGTTGTATATCCATAAAAATAAGGTCGGGTTGCTTTGCCGATTGAAAATACTGTACAGCCGAAGCCACACTATCAAGCCTTTTTACCACCTCTATCTCATCATGTATGGCGTGCAATAATTTGGTTAACCGGTTGGCTGCAGGTGTTTCATCCTCTATGATTATTACCTTCATCTTAGTTTGATATGATGCCGATTATACGGCCTCTTGGTTTAATGTTTTACGCAATCGGCATATTACCATCTAAGATTTTAACGCAGCCCTGCGGACTACTTATAAAATCAAGATGGTATTAGTGGAATAGAAACTGTAAAGTTTTCGCCGCTTTCTTCTACTTTAACTTCATTATCGCTTAATAATTTATAGCGGTTGCGGATATTGTCCAGCCCGATGCCTGTTGATTCGATCTGCTGGTTCTTTACCTGCAGGTTATTGCTTACCAGCAGGTGGCCGTTCTCGGCAAAAACTTTGATCTTTAAAGGCTTTGCCGAAGAAACAATATTGTGCTTGATCGCATTTTCCATCAGCAGCTGCAGCGACAGCGGTACAATATGTTGCTGTAGTTTTTCAACGGGTACATCAATATCAATATCCAGGTTCTCACCAAACCTGGTCTTTAATAAAAAACCATAAGCTCTTAATACATCCAGTTCATCTTTTAATGGGATGGTCTTTTCATCCTGCACCTCTAAAATATGCCGGTACACTTTCGACATTTGCTGAACAAACTCAACAGCCTGTTTTGGAGTTTCGGGAATGAGGGCTGTGAGTGTATTGAGATTATTGAATAAGAAATGTGGGTTCACCTGCGTTCTCAGGGCATTCAGCTGGGCTTTCAGGCTTTCGTTTTTCAGGGTTTCTTTTTCTTCAACTGATTTTTTAAGCTCATTCATAAAGTAAATACTTTCATAAATGGCAATGATCATGATGGTGCAGAATATGGCTGCCGAATTGGAACTGATGAGTCCATCTGTCTTGAAATGCCTGCCGTAATTATTGGTAAAAACAAAATCATCCAGTATCCAGCCAAAGAGGTTATTGCCGATTATGGTAAACAGCAACATGCTAACCGATTGGTGAATTAATCGCTTGCGTACATCTTTGAATAACGGGTATTTGGTACGGCTCCAGATCATGATCCCTCTGTCGCCGGCCCATAAAGGAATAGTGATAAGCAGGGTGGTCAGGAATTTATCCCAACCAAAATAAGGTTCCCTGTCGAAGCGGCATCCCATAAATACGATGGGTACAATAAAGCTTAGTACAGGGATGGTGAATAAGATCAGGGGCCCGTCATTAAACCCTATTTTACAATTTGTACGCCTCATATCGTAAAGATATAAAAACCGCAGGGTAAACCTGCAGTCGCTCCGGTAAGGTTAAACGGAAAGATAATGCCGGTTTACCGCGTGGGGTTTGATTTTTCTGAAGAAGTTATTTACCGTTTCTTGTATTGTATGATTCAACAGCACCTTTTAATTGTGCAATATCAGCCTGAGCAGCTTTTGCTTTTTCTATTGCGGGTCCGTATCCTCCAAAACTGCTGGCAACAACATCATTTAAATTTTTCTTTGAAACCAGTTTCAGCAGGTTGTTCTTGTTTTCATAAATAAAATAATCGCCCGGTTTGCCTTCAGTACCGCTTACAAAGAACACATCATTGCCGATATAAGTTGGTTTAGAAGAAGCATTGCTGGCTTTTTGTAAAAAGGTCAATTCGCCTTTGCAGACTATTTTAAAAAAATCTCCTTTGATGCAATTGTAACCGGTTCCGTCAATATCAGCAGAAACGATATCGGAACCATTGTATTTTTTTTCTTTTCCATCTGCCAGCAATATTACAGAAGCGTCTTTGCGGATATTATCTTTTATATAGCCACTTGCGATGGTATTATCAGCTAATAAGATATTGCCTTTGCTGAATCCTTTAGGAGCTTCAGTTTGCGCATTTGCCTGGAAAAAGGAGAGGCCCAGGACGATGGCCGGTAACATTTTTAAGATTTTCATGATCGTAGTTTTTGATGTAATAATTATGTTTGGTAATAAATTTCAATAACCAATAGTACTACCGATCATCAACCGGTACAATGAAAAAGGAGTGAGTTGAAGGAAAAAAGGAATGAGTTGCAGAAAGCCTGCATCCACGAATTGAGTATCCGTTATCTTTGCTCAATGACATCACAATTTTTTACCTACGATAAGAAGAAGGTCATCCAAGCCCTGCGCTATCATTTTATTACCCGGAGGGAAATAAAAGTAATGATGATATTGGTAAATGTATTTGCCATACTTTCTGCCGGGCTCTTCTTCTTTAAAAAAATATCGCCTTTGGCTTTTTTAATAAGCTCAGTGCTATGGTTCTCGCTTATGATCCTGTTTTGGTTTTTAATGCCTTACATGGTCTATAAAAAAGCCGAGACCTTCCAGGACCGGTTTAGGGCCGTTTTATCAGATGATGAATTCAGGATCGAGAATGAAAGGGGCGGAAGAAGCTGGGACTGGCCGGCACTCAGCACCTGGATAGAGAGCCCGCATTTTTTTCACCTGTATTTCAACAGCCGCTCATTTTTTATTGTGCCCAAAGATGCTTTTGAGGTAGATGATCTGCAGGAGGCCAGGAAAATATTCAGGGAGAAGATACATAAAAAGTCGTGAGTCTTGAGTCGTAAGTTGGGAGATAAGAAAGTCAATAGCCTTGAAGTTTTTTTGAAGTTATAGCAGCATTAAATCAAAAGGCCCCACTCCTAACTCCTAACTCGTGACTCCCGACTCCAAACTATAATTTCTTCTCCATAATAAAATGCGGAATAGTTACTTCAGTAAATTTATCACCAACAACTTTATATCCCAGCTTTTCATAAAACCCAACTGCTGTTTCCCTGGCGTGCATGATCAGTTTTTTATAACCTTTATCGCGGGATATCAGTTCGGCAAAATTCATCATACTGGCACCAATACCTTTACCCTGCAGGTTATTTTGTACCGCCATTTGCCTTAAGCGTAAACTATTGTTTTCAGCTTTGGTGAGCATGCAGCAGGCTAACATTTCGTCATCGTCAAAGGCGCCGATCAATATATCCTCTTTTTCCTTCGCCAACTCATCAGGTGAGAACGAAAGGCCAAGTGGCTGACGGAGGATATCATTCCTGAGTTTTACCATCTGCTGATACTCTTTTGTGCCGTGGTCTATTTGTTTTAAGGCCATAACAGGATATATTTTTTTGATTAATGGTTATAGTTTTTGGAAGGGACGGGTTAACAATATACAAAAATTTTGCCTAAGATACCCATATAGAAAAACTGTTATTAAAATAAGTGTGAAAGTATTACTTCAAATTAAAGTACCAAACAATATCTATTTCTTTGTAATTAGCTCAAAATGTATATTTTTGCAACCAATACAAACTAAATTTTATTATCATGTCAGACATTGCAACAAGAGTAAAGAAAATAATTGTTGACAAATTAGGA
>JBDSXS010000083.1:0-2997 GCA_039926045.1 Ferruginibacter sp. | reverse complement strand
GTAAGTGCCACTTATTCTCCCGGCTCAACTTTTAAAACATTGCAGGCGCTGGTTGGTTTGCATGAAGGCGTGATCACAACACATACTACCGTTTCCTGTTCCGGTGCTTTTTATGGTTGCGGTGGGGGTAAGCCCATGCGCTGCCTCGATTATGGAACTTTTGATCTGCAGAATGCGATCAGGATGAGTGACAATACTTATTTCGCCACGGTAATGCAGCGGGTAATTACAAATTCAAAATATCCCAGTCAGGATAGCAGCCTGGCAGTTTGGGACAGGTATATGTATGCCTTTGGTTTGGGACACAGGTTGGGTATTGATGTACCGTCGGAAAGGCCGGGCAATATTCCAACACCCGCCGATTTCAATAAAATTTATGGAAAGGGTTCCTGGAATTACTGCAATTTCCGTTCGGTAAGTATCGGGCAGGGTGAAGTAAGTACAACGCCTATACAAACGGCAAATGAAATGGCATACATTGCCAACAAAGGCTGGTATATCATTCCGCATTTGATCGATTCGATCGAAGAAGGCGATAAGTTCGACCTCTTGTCAAAATATAAAGAAAAGCACAGTGCGATGAAAATACCCGACAGCATATTTGAGGTGGTACAGAATGGTATGCAGGATGTGGTGGAGCGGGGAACCGGTGCCGGCGCTAAAGTTGAGGGTATTGCCATCTGCGGGAAAACAGGTACCGTAGAAAATTATTACCGGGGCGTAAAACAACCCAACCATGCTTTCTTCTGCGGGTTTGCGCCAAGGAATAATCCAAAGATCGCCATTATGTGTGTGGTAGAGAACAGTGGTCGCTTTGGTGGTACCTATGCTGCACCTATTGTTGGATTGATGATCGAAAAATATTTGAACGACACCATTGCTGCTAACCGCCAGGCGATTGTAGATAAATTTACCAATCTTAATTTAATACCGCCACGTATTTACAGCGAGATGAAGACGATCGACTCGATGATGCACAGGAAAGATTCAGCTTATTTGATTGCCAAGGGTTATATTAAATTGATAAGAGATACCATGGAGATGGACGCTACCGACGAACAGGAGATCATGGACCAGTTAAAAAAAGATAAGGAGGAACAGAAGAAAAATCAGAAGAAAGAAGAGGGTGATGATAAACCCAAAATAAAAACTGAAGCCATTTTACCAAACGAAAAAAAGAAACCTGAGCCACAAGACTCATTGGATAATCGTGAGTAGTGAGACGTGAGTTATGAGTCGTGATGGGAAAACGCATAATGATTTAGAGTTTAATCTTTAAATAGTAAACACCGTTCAATGATTATTTTAAAAGATCCAGTCACGTTTCACGATGCAACATAAAAATCCAACCATATCAAAAGGAATAGACTGGCTGATGGTTTGGCTATATGCAATAATTGTGATCTTTGGTATCATATGTATCTATTCTGTGGAGTATAAGAGTACAGATAATTTCATGCAAACTTTGATAGGCTTTAAAAAGAATTACAGTAAACAATTATTCTTTTTTGCAGCCTGTGCCCTACTGGCTATTTTTATTTTATTGACCGACAGTAAACTCTTTACGGCAACATCAAATATCTCTTACCTGGTAGGTATTGTTCTAATCTTGGCAACATTTGCTGTTGGAAAAGAAATAAAGGGCTCAAAAAGCTGGATACCACTTGGCTTTATGAATTTACAACCGGTAGAACTGTGTAAGATCTTTACGGCGCTGGCGTTGTCGAAATATTTGTCAATGCCCGAAACTGATTTTAGAAAACCAAAGTCGCAGTTGACTGCGGCTGCCATTGCATTTATGCCGGCCGTATTGTCCATATTGCAAGGCGAAACCGGTTTGGCCCTGGTTTATTTTTCATTCTTAATTCCTATGTACCGCGAAGGATTACCGCCGGGTTATTTGATCGCAGGAGTTTCTATGGCGGTACTATTAGTAGTTTCCCTTTTATTTTCAACAAAAACATTACTTATTGCTTTTACAGTATTTGCGGTGCTGGCTATTTATGTTAACCGCCGCAGGATAAGACGTAACAACCGTTTACTGATGGTAATAATTGTAGTATGGGGTTTCAGTGCGGCTTTTGTAGGGTTGGCCGTGCCATATGCTTTCAAGCATGTTTTTAAACAATACCAGGCCGACAGGATCTTCAGTATGGTTGGGGTTGATAACCCTTTTGCAGATAAAACAATAACTGACCTCAGTGCAGCTGAAGAAATAAAGCTAAAACAGAATAAAACTGATCAGCAGAATTATAATGTAAAGCAATCTAAAATTGCAATTGGCTCAGGCGGCATTACAGGCAAAGGTTTTTTAAAAGGAACACAAACCCGTGGTGATTTTGTACCTGAGCAGCATACCGATTTTATTTTTACATCGGTTGGCGAAAACTTTGGTTTTTTGGGCAGTGCACTTTTGATGTTCTTATACCTGGGTTTTTTATTACGGATAATAAATATTGCCGAAAGGCAACGAAGTACTTTCAGCAGGGTATATGCATATTCAGTTGCAGGTATCATGTTCTTTCATGTGGTTGTAAACATTTGCGTAACTGTAGGCCTTGCGCCGGTAATAGGAATTACATTACCGCTCATGAGTTATGGAGGATCTTCCCTGTTAACGTTTACCATTCTTATTTTTATTTTGATAAAACTGGATGCAGACAGGCAGATGGTTTTAAGGTAAAGCCCCCTCCGCCCCCTAAAGGGGGAACTTTGAAGCGTATGAGCTTTTAAAAAACTTTCAACTACTTTTGCAGTCAACACTTTTTAATAACTAATTTCTCTATAAATAAGTAGGGTCTAAATTCCCCCTTTAGGGGGTTAGGGGGTATGAAAATAATTCCACTAAGCGAAGGTTCGTTTACCATTGATACAACTAAAGTTTTTGTACCGTTCGATACAGACAAAGATGACCTGCAAAAACGGCCCGTTGGCAGTTTGCTGGTAGAGATACAACCCTTTGCTATTGTAACTTCTAAAGATGTTATTGTAATTGAT
>JBDSXS010000082.1:0-9790 GCA_039926045.1 Ferruginibacter sp. | reverse complement strand
GCCTATGTAGGTATGAACCGCAGCAGTGGCGACCAGATAGATGTTTATTTTGTAAAGAAAGAATTGAACAAGATCAAATTTGTAAATGATGTGAACGGGGTTCTATATCCCATCAAAGATATTCCTGCTGATAAAAAAGACCTGAGAGGTTTTAAATGGCTCGATAACCGCAGGCCGAAGAACTGGCTGGAATTATTTGAGTAAGCATTGGTCTGACGCCTCGTCTGACCATTCTAATGTAGGATGTTTACATGTATCAATTCAGGCCGCTTGAAGCGTCCCGACTCAATAAAAACAGTTTAGTTTTAATTTTCCTGCTATTGGATGCTGTTCTTTTTGTTTGTAAGTTTATCTTAAGATTTAAGATTTCTTAAAGCTGAATCATGAAAAAAATTATAACCGTACTGCTGGCAATTTTTATTACTGCCGTTTTATTTGCCCAGGAAGATGTAAGACTAAACGACTCCGTAATTTTTATTAATAATAAACCGGTTGCACTTTATGCCAAGGAAATTAATAAGGCGGCCCAGCGTTATAATATGGAAGTGTATAGTTTTACTGATTATGTTTTAATTAAAGCCGAAGTTCTTATATTCAGTGCGCCTGTTGATGAGTTGAAACCGTTTTATTATTATGAACTCACTTTCCCTCCCACCAATGATACTTTGTCTGTTTATATTGAAGAAGGATTACCCACTGTACTTTCCAAATTAATAAGAGACTATAAACTGATCAGTAATGATCAACTGGATAAGAACGGGGTTAACCGTTTAAAAGCAGGTTACCCGGGCGGCCCGGCACTTGTGGCCAAGATAAAGACAATGGAAGACTATCTTAATGATACCAGGGATTTTAACCAGCAGGTAGTAAGGGATAGAACCAAGCCGGTCATCATTTCAAAAAAAAATAAAATAATGCAGGATGGTATAGTGATCGGCTCTTATGTTCATACAAATTTGAACCGACAGATTACTGTCTATGATCCTACTTTTAAAGCCCGACCCCTCGAAAGCCAAAGTAGTTATAATAAAAACGTTGCAGATGGATGTTTAATATATTTAGGAAACGTAGAAAACAATCACATAGTCAGCAGCTCAGGGTATTATACTCGAGACCACTTAAGAAAAAAAGAAATTGGTTATGACCTGTATAAAATTTCAAGCTCTAAGGATATTGTACCAGGAAGCATTGAAGATCTGATATTAATAAGAATATGTATTTTAATTGAGGATTTCCGGCTTTGACATTTCCGAAGGGTATCACTTTCAAACTTATTTGATGAAAAAGATCTTACATACGCTGCTGACATGCTTCATTGCAGTATGTACAACTGCCCAGGATGTAAGATTAAATGATTCTGTGATCTTTATAAACAATAAGCCTGTTGCCCTATATGCAAAAGGCCTTAATAGTTCAGCTCCGCATTACAATATGGAAGTGTACAGTTTTGATGATTATGTTTTAATAAAAGCAGAAGTAATTAAGTTAGATGCACCGGTTATTGAATTGGAACCATTTTATTATCACGAGATCACGTTTCCTCCAACAGCAGATACATTAGCGATATATATAGAAGATGAAGATTTTACCAGGGTAATGGCTAAACTCATCAGCGATTATGACCTGATCAGCAAAAATGGGTTGAACAGGAAAAATGTAACCAGGTTCATCAATGAATACTACGGAGCTTATGCATTTCGGGCAAAACTAAAATCCATTGAAAATTATCTTAACGAAACCAGGCATTTTAATGAACAGGTAAAACGTGACAGAACCAAACCTGTAACTATTATCAACGACAAAATAATCATGCAGGACGGTGTTGAAATTGGCTTTGTTAGTATGCTTGAAAGTGCACAGGTAGTTACCGTCCCAAGTTCTATATATGATCCATCAGACCCTCTAAAAACATTCCCAAAAGCTCCCTACGAAACAATAAAATACAGCAGGGAAAGACAGGTATTCCTGGCGAATGGAAGCAAAGTTTACATTTCAAGTTTATATTATGACAAGGAGAAAGCGTTGAAAAAAAACATTGGAACCGGAAAAAGCCTCTACGAAATATCTAAAATAAAGGATAATATAAATTATTCCGAGTTTTTGCTAAAGTCTATTTGTTTTTATATTGAAAACTATGCATTATAAGGCATTCCTGATCCTGGAGGAATTATGAGAGTTTAGCAAGGGCATCCTTGATCTTTCCAAACCCCTTTTCAATATTTTCCATACTGTTGGCAAAAGATATACGTATGCAATTGGGTTCGCCAAATGCACTGCCTGTTACGGTTGATACATGGGCTGTGTTCAACAAATACATGCACAGGTCATCTGCATTTTCAATTTTATGCTCTCCGTCCGCTTTCCCAAAAAATTGGTTCACCTGCGGAAAAACATAAAATGCTCCCTGTGGTTTGCTGCAGGTGATGCCCGGCATTGCCGCAAGTAATTCCATCACCCTTGTTCTGCGTTTGGTAAATTCTGCCACCATCATAGCGGTAGGTTTCATATCCGTAGTTAATGCTGTGATCGCTGCTCTTTGTGTTACCGCATTAGGGCCGCTGGTAACCTGCCCCTGTATTTTTTCGCAGGCTTTGGCAATCGTTGCATGTGCGGCAATATAACCCAGGCGCCAGCCGGTCATGGCATAACCTTTACTTAAACCATTAATGAGAATAACCCTGTCTTTTAAAAAATCGAATTGGGCAATACTTTCATGCTTGCCTATCGTAGCTTCAGCGGAGTTAGGCTTGCCCTCATAATTGATGTACTCATATATCTCATCACTCATGATAAAAATACCTGGGTGCTTTTTAAATACCGCTGCCAATGCACTTAGCTCGTCTTTTGAATACACTGCCCCACTTGGATTGCATGGCGATGAGAACATAAAGAGTTTTGTTTTTGGGGTTATCACTTCTTCCAGTTCTGCTGCTGTTATTTTATACCCATTACTGATGGAAGTTTTCACGATCTTAACTTCTCCACCTGCCATTTTTACAATTTCGGAATAGGTTACCCAAAATGGTGCAGGGATGATCACTTCATCACCCGTATCAACAAGGCTCATCACTGTGTTATAAATGCTTTGCTTTGCCCCGGTACTTACAATAACCTGGTCTGCTGTATAACCGAGTCCATTATCTCTTTTTAATTTTGCACAAACTGCTTCTCTCAGATCGAGGTAACCCGCAACAGGTGTATAATGGCTGTAATTATCATCAATGGCTTTTTTAGCTGCGGCTTTAATGTGGTCGGGAGTATCAAAATCAGGTTCTCCTAAACTCAGGTCGGTAATATCAAAACCCTTTGCCCTTAATTCACGGCCAAGCTTGGCCATTTTTAAAGTTTCCGGTTCATTAAAGCGTTGCAGTAGTGATGATAAATGCATTAGGTGTATTTTGGTTGCAGGCAAAAATAGTAATTATCCATTAGCCATGTTAGTCTTTTACTCCCCTCTCCTTCAGGAGAAAGCCTGTATCCATCTATCGGGAGGTTGGGGGTGAGTCATCATACGTAAATAAAACCGGTGACAGATCGGGCCTGTTCTTATAATTCCGTTGAAGCTCATAATCATATAATATCTTCCCCAGGTTTTGCATAAAAGGTTTGCCGGTAAGGTCATAATCGTACTTGTCATCATTTAAGATCCCATCGCTGTTACAATAAATGAGAGCCGATACAAAAAATTCAATTTTATTTTTATAGTCAACAATGTAAGCCACATCGATCATGTGCCCGTAAGCATCTCCAACCTTATTGAAAATGCGGATATTTTCGGGAACTTGTCCCTTTTGTGCACCAAACAACAAAAATTTGCAGTAAGCAGGCCAATAATTTAAGGTATCGGCAGCATAAGGCGGGTAAAGGCTTTCTGTTGGATACTGGCTCATGTATTTTAAAACAAACCGGCGGTCAGTTTCGGTAATATTAAAACGTTCCTTTGCTTTTACTTTATCCGGAAATACGAGGCTGATCAGTATCTTATGCAGGTCTTCCAACCCTATCCTGTTCTTTTTAGAAAAATCCATGCTGCCATTTATCAATTTATCCCCCTTATAATAACCTTTTCCAATACTGTCTTTTCGTGCTGCATATTTAAACTCACTTTTCTGAGCCGGTTGTTCATAAACCAATGTACTGCCATCATAAAATTTTACCGGGTTGGTGCTCCTGTTCTCTTCTTCAGTTAAAAAAATATTCAGCCTGTGCAGGATCTCCACATCGGCATATCCCTTCTTTTTCATTTCAGTATGAATATACTCCTGGCCTAAAAATTCATACAAGCGGTTAAAAGCATCATTATCGCTTACCATCAGTATCTTTTTAATGTAGTGTGCCACAGTTGGCCTTCCGTCAACAGTTGACGGGTCATTAAAAACCGCAGTTTGTCCGCTGAAAGCTGTTTCTGTCAACATGGTTGTATTCATGTCTATACCCTTGTCTTTTAATTCATTCAGCTTTTGTAAGGCCAATAGAACGATCGGTAGTTTGACTGTGGAGGCAGGATAAAAGTATTTGTTTGCGTCCACATTATAATAATGATGTGCCAGCTCTGGGATACCGTTTGCTCCCCCCGAAAGAATCGGGGCAGGCCGGTTGACCTGGGTATAAATGATCTGAACATTCCAGTCTTTATGATTTTTTAGAATATCCGCAAAAAAAGCCGGTTTGCTATTTAGCAGGGAACTTAAAAAGCCCGTATCTGCCGGAGCAGGGCTCAATATTGTACCGGTATTATTGTTCATATGCCCCATTTGTTTGGTGGTGCTACAGGAAATAAAAATTGCGACCGCAGCCACTAATTTCCCCATTGCATTATTTTTACAAACCATATAATCTGTTTTATACTGCAAAATGCATAAAATTCTAAAATTTACCCCTATAAAAACTAAATGGGTTTTTCCCCTATCTTTGCACACTTCTAAAAATTCAACAAAGAAGTTACTAAAACGTCTATTATTATGAAATGAGCCAACAGTTAATTTCTACCAAAACGAAATGATTATTGGCGAATTACATGTGACCATTAAAAAAATAAAAATAAACACATGAAACTAAAAGGTTTAGTTTGGTTTTTTACAATTGCACTTACTGTTATATCACTTTGGGAATTATCCTATACATGGGTAGTGCGTAATTACGAAAACTCTGTTACAGTAAAAGCAACCAAAATTGTAAAAGCCGCATCTCCTGAATTAAAGGGAGATGAAAGAGATGCTGCAATTGAATACAGGAAAAAAAGGATCCTCGACAGTACGGCAGATAAAAAGATCTACCCGCTCTTTGGAACAACTTACAAGCAATGTAAATCAAATGAATTAAACCTTGGTTTGGATCTGCAGGGTGGTATCAGTGTTACACTTGATGTTAGTTTGGCTGACCTTTTAAAATCTTTAAGCAACAACTCAAAAGACCCTTCGTTGCTGAATGCAATACAAACAGCAACCAAACTTAAAGAAACAAGAGACGATGATTTCATAACTCTCTTTACCGAATCTTATATAAAGCAGAACGGGGCTGGTAAATTAGCGGGTATTTTTGCAGGTGCAGAAAAACAGGTTAAGACAACCGATACCGACAACCAGGTAATTACAAAACTGAAAGAGATTGCATCAGGTGCAATTAAGGAAACCTATAAGATCCTCGTTCGCCGTATTGATAAATTTGGTGTAGCACAGCCCAATATTAATTTCGACGAAAATAAAGGTATCATCAACGTAGAACTGGCCGGCGTTACCGATATTGAGCGTGTTCGTAAATTATTACAGGCTTCTGCCCACTTACAGTTTTGGGAAGTTTACAATATTGATGAACTGGCAGCATCTTTAAAGATCGCTGATGAGAACCTGCAGAACTACCTGAATGGAATTGGTGATACAACGGTGATAATAGATTCAGCTCAACTTGCTGCTAAAAAGCTGGAGAACGTTAATCCTTTCTTCAAGGTGATCAATCCACAAAGCCCGCAAACAGACCAGAACGGTAAGAAGTTCTATCCTGCAAACATTGGTAGCATTACCTCGCAGGACACAGCCGTTTTTTATGAATACATGAATAACCCTGTTGTAAAAAATGCCCTGCCGGCAGATGCCAAATTTTTATTAGGTGTAGAGCAAAAAACAGATAAAGGGTCACAAAGATTTTTCCAGCTATATGCAGTTAAAACTTTGCCTGGTACTGATAAAGCACCACTTGAAGGCGAAGGTGTAAAAGAAGCACGCCAGGATTTTGATGAGAAAGGTAAACCTGCCATTAAAATGGAAATGACCACCGTGGGTTCAAATACCTGGGCCAGGCTTACAGGCAAAAATGTTGGTCGCCCTATTGCGATTGCATTGGATGACATCGTTTATTCAGCTCCTAATGTGAACGGCCCCATTGAAGGCGGAAGTTCAGAAATATCCGGAAGTTTTACCGTGCAGGAAGCACAGGATCTTTCTAATATTTTAAAATCAGGTAAGCTGGATGCCCCGGCAAATATTGTTGCACAGCAGGTTGTTGGTCCTACCTTAGGTAAGGAGTCAGTACGTGGTGGTGCCATGTCTTTTGGTATTGCATTCCTGATAATATTTATTTTAATGCTGGTATATTACAATACCGGTGGTTGGGTAGCCAATATTGCTTTGATATTTAACCTGCTGTTTACCATTGGTGTTTTAACAGCCATGGGCTTTACCCTTACAGCAGCCGGTATTGCCGGCCTGGTTTTAACCATTGGTTTAGCTGTTGATACGAACGTTATTATTTTTGAGCGTATCAAAGAAGAATTGACGAAGGGAAAATCTTACCAGCTTGCCGTGAATGATGGTTACAAGCGTTCACTTGCACCGGTGATTGATGCCCACGTAACTTCTTTACTTACTGCATTCATATTGTTCTATTTTGGTTTGGGACCTGTACTTGGATTTGCTACCACGCAGATCATAGGTATTCTACTTTCTTTATTCTGTGGAATTTTGGTATCAAGATTGATCACTGAAATATGGACAAATAAGAACCGCCACTTTAATTATTTTACGGCCATATCTAAAAGAATTTTCAAACACGCCAGTTATAAATTTATCGAACTTAGAAAATATGCTTATGTTATTTCTTCGATCGTATTATTAGCCGGTATTTTTGCATTCGTAAATGGTTTCCATTTAGGTGTTGAATTTAAAGGTGGCCGTAGTTACACCGTTCAGTTCGACAAATCCGTTAAAAATGACGAGATACGTGATGACCTGAAAGTAGCACTTGACGGAGATAATGTAACTATAAAAACAGTTGGCGATGACCGTCACTTGAATATTACAACAGCTTACTTAAAAGGAGCTGCAAATGCAGATAGCGCAGTAAAAACAAGGTTATACCAGGGACTTAAAAAAGTATTGCCCGCTAACCTTACTTATGCAGAATTTATTAAAAAAGATAAATATATTAAAGCCTATTCAGAAGTGCAGCCAAGCATTTCAGATGATCTGAAACGTGGAGCTGTAAAAGCCACCGTTTTTGCGATATTGGCTATCTTCCTGTATATCTTCATCCGTTTCCGCGACTGGAGATATTCGGTAGGTACTATTGTTACCCTGTTACATGATGTGTTGGTGACCTTAGCCGTGTTCTCGTTCTTTAAAAACATTGTGCCATTCCCGCTGGAGATCGATCAGCACTTTATTGCTGCCGTATTAACGGTTATCGGTTTCTCTATGAATGATACGGTAATTGTATTTGACCGTATTCGTGAATACAGCCGTGATATGAAAGGCGCATCAAAGACCAACATCATCAACCGTGCCATCAATGATACCTTAAGCCGTACCATTATGACATCACTCACCGTATTCCTGACCCTGTTGATACTCTTCATCTTTGGTGGTGAGGTAACACGCGGCTTTGCATTTGCAATGTTGATAGGTGTCATCACCGGTACCTACTCTTCTATTTTTGTGGGAGCGCCGATCCTCATCGACTTTGCGAAAAGCAAACCATTGGGAGCAGCAGATACAGTTGTTGAGAAAAAGAAAGCAGTCTAAGATCTGAGTTATAAATGAAAGAGCCCTGTTTTAACGGGGCTCTTTTTTTGTGCCAGTCAACCTTTTTCAGGACTAGTCAGTCTTTTATAAATGTATTCAACATCCAAATGCATAGAATACTGGTGATGCAGCTTATATTTATGATATGAAGAGAATATCTCTAATTATTATGTCTGTATTTTATTTAGGAGCAGGCATCAATCACTTTTGGCATACTGCATTTTATGAAGAGATAATGCCATCATGGATTCCCTGGCATACAACATTAGTGATCATAAGTGGTGTGGCTGAAGCAGGACTGGGTTTGTTATTATTATTTACATCAACAAGGCGTATTGCAGCCTGGTTAATTATTGTATTATTGATCGCAGTTTTTCCGGCAAATATCCAAATGATGCTTAATTATGCGGGGGAATCGAATCCAAAATTATGGATTGGGATCGTAAGATTGCCTGTACAGATTTTGCTCATTTGGTGGGCATATGGCTTTACAAAAAAATGAGTGCTGAAAATAAATAGGTGTAGTTCGAAACCTGGCTAACAACTTACACTGCAAAACTCGTCCCGCAACCACAGGTCTTGCTCGCATTTGGATTATTAAAAGTAAATCCTCTTGAATTTAATCCACCCTGCCAGTCAACCTCCATGCCCATTAAATAAATACCATGCGATCTTTCCATAATGATGGCGATCCCATCTATTTCAAAGCTTTCATCTTTTTCAGTTTTGGTATCAAAACCCAAAACATAGGTCATACCACTGCACCCCCCTCCCTTTACGCCGATGCGTAAGAACTGGTTGGTATCAAAACCTTCTTCGCTCATCAATCTCCTTATCTCGTCTTTAGCTGAAGCTGTTAACGTAACCGGTATCGCTGTTGTCGTTTCCATAATCTGAATCTTTGTACAAAATTAAATAAATAAAATAACCGGCTTTTACGAAATACGATTTTCATTTACCTTGATCCCTGCTTTAACAAAAGAAGATCTTGGTTACAGAGTCCATAAAGCCCTCTCCTAAAGGAGAGGGTTGGGTGAGGTAGAACCCTTAATTTTGCTGTAAATTAATAATATATGGATCTATCTGCTGCCATGGTGCAAAACATCGTTCTGGGTGCCATTTTTATGTTCTTCATTGCTATTGCCTGGTTGCTGGCCGAATTCAAAGGCATGAAAGATAATATCATTGAACGGATGGGTATCAACAACGAAGTGCTTAAGCTGAAACTACAGGCCCTGGAACGTTTTACATTATATGCTGAAAGGTCATCATTAAAGAACCTGATCTCACGTACCTCTGCTGCCGGCATGACGGTGGTTGACCTGCAACTTTCGTTACTGGATTCCCTAAGGTCGGAGTATGAATATAACGTAACGCAACAGATATATATCGATCCTAAAATGTGGAAAGCCATTGGAAACTTAAAAGATCAAAATACATTTATCATTAACCAGCTTGCTGCCACACTTCCATCTGACGCAAATGGCATTGAACTGGGCAAACGCATACTGGAATATGTGGCAAGCACCGATTCGGAATTAAATGCAACAGTGTTAAATGCTTTGCAGTTTGAAGCAAAACGATTATTATAAAATACAACCTGTTAACCAGTTCTTGAACTTAGTAAGATTTATTTACAAATGTTTGTCAGGGTGAGCTTGTCGAACCCGTGTATTGAAATTAACCCGCCTTCGACAGGCTTCCCGAAATAAACGGGACAGGCAGGCTGACAGCTTTTAAATTTAAGTTTTTACTTCAATCACACATATGGCTAC